>NZ_JACSQE010000003.1:333341-361775 GCF_014836745.1 Oerskovia gallyi | reverse complement strand
CGACGCCAACCGCATGCTCGACGGACGACAACCGCATGCTCGGCAGCCGGCAGCCGGCAGCCGGCAGCCGGCAGCCGGCAGCCGGCAGCCGGCAGCCGGCCAGGCGACGGGTCGGCGTCAGCTCCGCTGTTCCAGGTACCAGCCGATGAGCGCCTGCGTCGACGGGTCCTGCTCGGCGAGCGCGGCCGCGTCGCCGGCGACGGCCGGGGCGATCTCGTTCGCGAGCTTCTTGCCGAGCTCGACGCCCCACTGGTCGAACGAGTCGATGCCCCACACGACGCCCTGGACGAACGTGATGTGCTCGTAGAGCGCGATGAGCTGGCCCAGGACCGAGGGCGTGAGCGCGGGTGCGAGGATCGACGTCGTCGGGCGGTTGCCCGAGAACACGCGGGCGCTCACGAGGTCCTCGGCCGTGCCCTCGGCGCGGACCTCGTCGGCCGTCTTGCCGAACGCGAGGGCCTTGGTCTGCGCGAAGAAGTTCGCGAGGAACAGCGAGTGCACGTCGACCCCGCCCGCCGAGGAGTCCACCAGCGGGTGCGCCGGGTTCGCCACGGCGATGAAGTCCGCGGGGATCAGGCGCGTGCCCTGGTGGATGAGCTGGTAGAACGCGTGCTGCCCGTTGGTGCCGGGCTCGCCCCAGAAGACCTCGCCGGTGTCGGTCGTGACGGGCGACCCGTCCCAGCGCACGGACTTGCCGTTGGACTCCATGGTGAGCTGCTGCAGGTACGCGGGGAAGCGGTGCAGGTACTGCGCGTAGGGCAGCACGGCGTGGGTGTGCGCGCCGAGGAAGTTGACGTTCCACACGTTGAGCAGGCCCATGAGCGCGGGCACGTTCTGCGCGAGGGGCGCGGTGCGGAAGTGCTCGTCGATCGCGTGGAAGCCGGCGAGGAACTCCTCGAAGCGGGCCGGGCCGATCGCGATCGCGAGCGACGTCCCGATCGCGGAGTCGACCGAGTAGCGCCCGCCGACCCAGTCCCAGAAGCCGAACGCGTTGGCGGGGTCGATCCCGAACGCGGCGACCTTGTCGAGGGCCGTGGAGACCGCGACGAAGTGCTTGCCGACGGCCTCGGCGCGGGCTGCGTCGTCCGCGTCCGCGGCGAGGGCCCCGACGGCCGTGAGCTCGGTCCAGAGCCAGTCGCGTGCGAGGCGCGCGTTGGTCAGGGTCTCGAGCGTCCCGAACGTCTTGGACGCGACGATGAACAGCGTGGTGCGCGGGTCGAGGCCCGCGGTCTTCTCGGCGACGTCGGTCGGGTCGATGTTGGACACGAACCGGACGTCGAGGTCCTCGGCCTTGTAGGGCAGCAGGGCCTCGTAGGCCATGACAGGGCCCAGGTCGGACCCGCCGATGCCGATGTTCACGACCGTGCGCACGCGCTCGCCCGTGACGCCCGTCCACTCGCCCGAGCGCACCTTGTCGGCGAACGCGTAGACCTTGGCGAGCTCGGCGTGCACGTCGTGGTCCACGTCCTGGCCGTCGACGGTCAGCTCCGGGGTCGCCCCGGACGGGCGGCGCAGCGCGGTGTGCAGCACGGCGCGGTCCTCGGTCACGTTGATGTGGTCGCCGCGGAACATGGCGTCGCGGCGCCCGACCAGGTCGACGTCGTCCGCGAGGCGCACGAGCAGCTCGAGCGTCTCGTCGGTCACGAGGTTCTTCGACAGGTCGACGTGGAGGTCGGCGGCGTCGAACGTGAGGCGGTCGGCGCGGCCCGGGTCCTGGGCGAACCAGGTGCGCAGGTCGGGGGACAGCGCGGCCTGGTGGGCCGTGAGGTCGGCCCAGGCGGGAGTGGTGGTGGCGTCGATCGGCGGTGTGCTCGCAGTGCTCACGATGGTCTCGCTGCTCCCTGGTCGGTGGGGGTCGTGGGGTGTCGCGGGGTCTTGGCCGGACCCGACCACCGTAGGCCGCGACCTGCAGGGTTGTCCTGGTGGCTCACGGTGCGAGCGGTTGTGAGGTGCGCTGCCGGACAACCGTGCATGCCCGACGCCGGAGCGTCCGTCGGGCGTGCACGTCCCGGCGCGGCCCGGCCGCCGAGGAGCGGCTCAGGCGAGCTTCTTCTGCCACACGGCCGCGACCCCGACGGGCTCGAAGCCGAGCGCGACGTTGATCGCGAGCATGTGCTCGTTCTCCTGGGCGTTCCACGTGTTGATGCGCCGCTCGCCGGGGCGTCGCTCGGCGTAGGCGCGCAGGTTGGCGACCTTGACGAGCATCCCGAGGCGGTTGCCTCGGTGCTCGCGCAGCACGAGCGTGTCCTCCTGGAAGGCGAACGGGACGTCCGACACGGGGATCTGGAGCACCGAGAACGCGGTGAGCGTCCCGGTGGCGACGTGCTCGGCGACCGTGACGAGCACGTGCTGGTGGCGTCCGGCCATGTCGCTCAGGTAGGAGCGGACGCGGGCCGCGTCCCACGGGCTCTCCTCGACGTCCAGGTCCGCGGAGGGGACGTCGGTGCTCATGCGGGTCCACAGGATCGCGACCTGGTCCTGCCACGTGGCCGGCACCTCGTCCCACCAGGTGTGCAGTCGGTAGTCGTCGCCCGCTGCCCGGGTCGCCTCGTGCTCGAGCGTGTCGAGCCGTGCGGGGTCGACGGGCAGGCGCAGCACGGAGGCGCGCTCGACCTGCTCGAGGGCGTAGCCGTGTCCCCGGGCGAAGCGTGCTCCCCGGGAGTCGGCGGGCACACGGCCTGCTCCCGTGGGGGCGTCGAGTGCGCCGGGGCCGGGCGGGGGCTCGGGAGAGTGGTTGCTCGGGACGATGACGGTGGTGCGCCCGTCGGCGTGGGCGATCTCCTCGGCGCGGGCCAGGAGCGTCTCGCCGATGCCTCGGCCCTCGAGCGTGGGGCGGACCATGAGCGTGACGTACGCGAGGTGGGGGTTGGCGTCGGTCGCGAGCCACACGATCGCGGCACCGCCCACGTCCTGCGGCCTGGGCGTGGCCTCGCCGTCGGGCGTTCCCGGGACCACCTGCTCGGGGAGCGCGAGGACCAGGACCTTGCGCTGGTACTCCTGGTGCTGGAGGACGCCCAGCATCACGGGCAGCGGCGCCCACCAGTCGGTCCAGCCCCAGGTCGCGAGCTGCACGTCGTGCTCGATGTCGGTGTACGCCCGCACGGCCCAGACGTCGGGGTGGTCCAGGGCGGGAGCGACGGGCGGTGCGTCGACCGCGCGCCATGTCGTGGTCGGCGGTGCGGGCGGCGGGGTCGGGCTCGCCGTCCAGGGGTCCTCGTGGCCAACGGCGGTGTCGGTGGTCGTCATGCGTCCACCCTGGCGGGCCGCCGCCCGGCGCCGCCACGGATTTTGCGTGCCTCCCGGGCGGGCACCGTCACACCAGCCGCAGCTGCCACTCCGCGGTGACGCTCGCGACCTCGAACCCGAGGGCCTCGTTGATCGCGAGCATGTGCCGGTTCTCCTGCGCGTTCCAGGTGTGGATGCGTCGCGACGAGGGGCGTACGCGGGCCAGCTCGTCGAGCACGGCGATCTTGGCGAGCAGCCCGAGCCGGTGGCCGCGGTGCTCGCGCAGGACCAGGGTGTCCTCCTGGATGACGACCTCGGGGCGGTCGTGCGGGTAGGACACCGTCGAGAACGCGGCGAGCCGCCCCGACGGGACGTGCTCGGCCACCGCGACGAGGTATCCCTGCCCGCGGTCGGCGAACGACTGCGAGGCGACGCGTACCCGGTCGGCGTCCCACGGGTCCTCCTCGAGGTCGAGCCCGCCGCTGGGGGCGTCGGTGCTCATGCGGGTCTCGAGGACCGCGAAGTCGTCGATCCACTCCTCGGGGACGGTGTCCTGCCAGAGGTGCACGCGGTAGTCGTTCCCCGCGGACGCCAGGGCTGTGTCGCGCAACGGGTCCACGACGTCGGCGCGGGGAGGCAGCGTGATCGTCGACTGCCGCATGACCTGTTCGAGCGCGAAGCCGCGCGAGAGCGCGAAGCGCGTGCCCGGGTCGTCGAGAGGCACGCGCCCGCTGCCGGTCGGCGAGGCGAGCGCACCGGGGCCGGGAGGGGGTTCGGGGGCGTGCGCGGAGTCGGACAGGAGCACGGTGCGCCCGGCGTCGCGCGCGATGCGCAGGCACTCGTCCCAGAGCGCCGCCCCGACCCCCTGGCCGCGGTGCGCGGGGTCGACCCCGACGTACACGATCGCGAGGTGCGTGTTCCCCTTCTGGGGAAGGCCGACGAGCCCGCGCCCGACGACGTCGCCCGCCACCGGGGCCGGGTCCGGCCCGCCTGTGGACGAGGCCCCGTCGGCCACCGCGACGAGCCGGACGGTGCGCTTGTACTCCTGCTGGGCCGTCATCGTGACGAGGACGGTCGCCGCGTCGAGACCGAGGTCGGCGTGCCCGTGGATCTCCCGGTCGATCACGTCGCCCACGCGCACGGTGCCGTGTACCGCCCACGCCTCGGGCGCGTCGAGCGAGTCCGGGACGGGCGCGCGCACGACGCGCCACGCCGTCGGGCCGGAGAAGGATGCCGGAGCCGCGGCCTGCGACGGGCCGCTCACGCGCGCACCCGCTTCTGCCAGCCGGCGTACGCGCCCGCGGGCGCGAAGCCCAGGGCGACGTTGATCGCGAGCATGTGGTCGTTCTCCTCGGCGTTCCAGGTGTGGATGCGCTCGGTCGTGGGGCGTCGGGCGGTGAGCTCGTCGAGGTTCCGGACCTTGACGAGCATCCCGAGCCGGTGGCCGCGGTGCTCGCGCAGGACCAGCGTGTCCTCCTGGAACGCGAAGGACGGGTGGTCCTTGGGGTAGGCGAGCACGGAGAACGCGGCGAGCGTGCCCGACGGGACGTGCTCGGCGACCGTCATGAGCAGGCCGTCGCCCTTGCCCAGGAGCTCGTCGGCCCAGACGCCCACGCGTCGCGCGTCCCACGGGTCCTCACGGAAGTCGATGTCCCCGTTCGGGGCGTCGGTGCTCATGCGCGTGAACAGCGTCCCGACCTGCTCGCGCCACTCCCGCGGCACGTCGTCCTCCCAGACGAGGGTGCGGTAGTCCGGTCCCGCGGCGGCCTCGGCCTGCGCGCGCAGCCGGTCCAGCAGCGCGGGGTCGACGGGCAGCGGCAGGATCGAGTGCCGCTCGACCTGCTCCAGGGCGTACCCCTTGCTCCGCACGAAGCGCGGTCCGGGGTCGTTCGCCGGGACGCGGCCCGCGCCGGTCCGGGCCTCGAGGGCGTCGGGGCCGGGCTGCGGCTCGGTGCCGTGCTGGGTGTCGGTGAACAGGACGGTGCGCCCGGCGTCGAGCAGGAGGCGTTCGCCCAGGTCCCACAGGTCCGTGCCCAGTCCCTGGCGGCGGGCCGCCGGGCGCACCTGCACGTACAGCTCGCCCAGGTGTTCGTTGCTGCTCGTCATCATGAGGACGAACAGGTGGCCCAGCACGTCCTGCGGCCGGGGTGTCTCGGGTGCGTCCGCGCGGATCGCGACGAAGCGCTGCTTGGTCGCGTACTGCTGGTTGTCCATGCCGGCCAGGACGTCGCGGGCCTCGTTCGCGAGGTCGGCGTAGCCGTGGGCCTCGATCATGACCTCGGCCTCGATCTCGGCCACGCCGTGGTACGCCCACGCGTCGGGGGAGTCGAGGTCCGCGGGGTGCGGGGCCCGGGCGATGCGCCAGGTCGTCGTCGACTCGGTGGGAGGGCTCATGCCCTCAGCGTCTCGCGCGAGGCGCGAGCGGTCCACGGGTTTTCCGAGGTCGTCGGGGGAGGCACGGCCCGGTCGCCCAGGCCGCGCCTCCTCAGGACGCCCGACGGCGCAGCGTGCGTCAGGCCTTCGACCTGCGCCCCGCGATGAGTCCCCAGATCAGCAGGACGACGAGCGATCCGATGAACGCCCAGAACCAGGTCGAGAACGACCAGAACTCCTGGTTGGGGTCCGAGCCGAACGCCCGGCCGATGAACCCGCCGACGAACGCGCCGACGACACCGACGATCAGGGTCACGACCCACCCGCCCGCTGCCCTGCCCGGCATGATGGCGCGGGCGATGGCGCCCATGATGAGTCCGATCACGATCCACGACAGAAACCACATGGTCCACTCCGTTCGTCGAACGAGCTCGCCGGCCGACGACACGGTCGAGGCCGGACCGGCGCCGTCGCCGGTCGGTTCCACCGTGGCACGGACAGGCCGGGCACGCACCCTGATAGGGGACGATCCGCGCATGCGTGGCGGGCGCCCCGTGCGGGCCTCGGGCCCACGGGACCGTCGCGCGACGTGCGCCGCCTACGCTGGGGTGGTCCGACGTCGGGAAGGGAAGTGAGCATGCGGGTCGACAGCTGGCTCTGGGCGGTCCGTCTGACCAAGAGCCGTTCGGTCGCGACGGCCGCGTGCCGTGCCGGTCACGTGAAGGTCGACGGGGTGCGCGTCAAGCCGTCCGCGACCGTGCGGGTCGGGAGCACCGTGACCTACCGCGGGGGCGAGCGCGAACGTGTCGTCGAGGTCGTCGAGCTGCTCGCCAAGCGGGTCGGGGCGCCCGAGGCCGCGAAGGCGTACGTCGATCACAGCCCGCCCGTGCTGCCGCGCGAGGCCGTGCCGTTCGTTCCCGTGCGCGACCGCGGCGCAGGGCGACCGACCAAGCGGGAGCGGCGCGAGATCGACAAGCTGCGGGGCCGCGAGCTGCCACCCGTCTGACCCGTTGCGGTGAGACGGGTGTCTCGGTCCGACACGGGTCTCCCGGACGCTGGCGCGGGCACCCGTCTCGGGCCGGACCACCCGTCTCGCCCGGAGGCGTGCGACCGGGGCGGGCAGCACGACGCCCGGGCCTCCTGGTGGTCCAGGGGGCCCGGGCGCGGTTCTGGTGCGGTGCCGGTCAGCCCCTTCTTCCGCGGGCCGCCGGTTCGGTGCTCACGTCAGCAGGCGCCGAGGTCCTTCCAGACGCCCCACTGGCCGCTCGTGCCGGGGTTCTCCCCGGTGTTCCACCACTTGGCCTCGTAGGTCTTGTTGTTGTACGAGACGCGCGCCCCGCCCGTGTAGACCGAGCCGGCCGCCCAGGCGGGAGCCGTGCAGACGCCCGTTCCGGTCGTGCCACCCGTCGTGCCACCCGTGGTGCCACCCGTGGTGCCACCTGTGGTGCCGCCGGTCGTCCCGCCGGTCGTGCCGCCCGTGGTGCCGCCTCCGTTGACCGTGAGGTCGACGCAGTTGTAGAACGCGTTGACGGTGTTGGACACGTTCCACCGGGCGAGGATCGTGTGGTTGCCCGAGGGCAGGTTGGTGAGCGTGTGCGAGATGTTGCTCGGGGGCTGGGCGCCGCCCTGGCTGAACGTCTGGTGCAGCTTGCCGTCGACGAAGTACTCCCACGTGCTCGTGTTGTGCGCGGCCGTGAGCTTCCACTGGAACGTCACCGAGCTGCCCACGCTCTTGCGCGGCCACGGCTTGCTGTTGTCGTCGAGGATCGAGAACCCGCTGCCGCCCGAACACTGCATCGAGCCCTTGGGCGCCTCGACGGACTGCGGCTCGTACTTCACGCCGCCGCAGTCGAAGGACGTGGCGCCGGTCGCACAGTTGTCCTGCCGGCTGGGTGGTGACGTGATCCAGCCGTGGGCCGAAGCGGCCGGGGCCATCACGACAGGGGCCGCGATCGCGGCCACGCCGAGGACGGCGGCAATCATTGCCGCGCGTAGTCGTCTCATCTTTTCTTCTCGCTCTCCATGGCAGTCGGTAGGGCCCCATTGCCGGGCGACCTACACATGTCGAATCGGACAACTTCGACGCTATGCAATGAAAACGCACCGCACAATCCGGTGAAGCACGTAGGGGGTCCTACGTAGCCGCGGAAATTTCCATCGGGCCGGAAAAGCAAAAAGTGACGCCGGTCAGGAATTCCTGACCCGGCGTCACCGGCGACGCATCACGCGTCACGCATCACGCATCATGCGTCGTGCAGTCCTCAGCAGGCGCCGAGGCTCTTCCAGGGGCCCCACTGCGCGGCGACGTCGGGCTTTTCGCCCTTGGTCCACCACTTGGCCTCGAAGAGCTGGCCGTTGAGCGAGACCTTGGTGCCACCCGTGTAGGCGACGGCCGCGTCCCAGGGGCCGGCGGCGCACTGGGGCGTGCCCGTCGTGCCACCGGTGGTGCCACCGGTGGTGCCACCGGTCGTGCCGCCGGTCGTGCCGCCGGTGGTGCCACCCGTGGTGCCGCCGGTGGTGCCACCCGTGGTGCCGCCGGTGGTGCCACCGGTCGTGCCGCCACCGGTCACGGTGAGGTCGACGCAGTTGTAGAAGGCCATCGGGGTGTCGGCGACGTTCCAGCGAGCGAGGACCGTGTGGTCACCGGCAGGCAGGTTGGTCAGCGTGTGGGAGATGTCCTTCGCGGGCTGGGCGCCGCCCGAGCTGAAGGTCTGGTGGAGCTTGCCGTCGACGAAGTACTCCCACGTCGTCGTGGCGTGGTTGGCCGTGAGCTTCCACTGGAACTTCACGGAGGAGGCCACCGTGGTGCGCGGCCAGGGCTTGCTGTTGTCGTCGAGGATGGCGTAGCCGCTGCCACCCGAACACTGCATCGAGCCCTTCGCGGCCTCGACGCTCTGCGGCTCGAACTTGATGCTGCCGCAGTCGAAGGACGTCGCGCCGGTGGCGCAGTTGTCCTGACGGCTCGGCGGGGAGGTGACCCAGCCGTGCGCGGAGGCGGCGGGGGCCAGCACCACGGGGGCAACAATGGCGGTGGCGCCGAGCACGGCGGCGATCATTGCCGCACGTAGTCGTCTCATCTGCATCTCGCTTTCGTTGTGGTGGACGGCGAGACACAAGGCCCCGGGTCCACCTCGACCAGAACGCTGCGACGCTAAGCCAGAGGTCGTTGAGTCTTCAAACAGCGACGCGGCATAAGGGTAAACACGTAGACACCCGGGTGGTGCCCGGGAACTGGCGTCCTGGCGCGCCTGGTGAGCGCCGCCGTCGGGCAGATGAGAAGCGCGTGAGAGGAGGGTCACCTGGAATCGTGTGGAGAACCCCTATGTGGACAGATCGCCCCATAACACGCGAGGCAGCCTTCGTGCTCGTCGAACGTTCGTCCGACCCCCGCCCCGAGCGCAGACGACTGTCCGTCCGGAGCGCCGGGGAGGTCGGGACCCGCGTCGGGGGACGAAAGTCCCACCGCGCAGGGACCGTCGCCCGTGGTTCGCGAGAGCCCGTCCCGGGGAGCCTGGGAGCATGTCGAACCACGAAACGAACCTGACTGCTGCCGTCGTCTTCGAGTCGATGTTCGGGAACTGTGAGAAGGTCGCCCGGCAGATCGCCGCCGGCATGGCGACCGGCGTCCCGGTGAAGGTCGTGGACGTCGCCGACGCGGTCGCCGACCCGTCGATCCTGGACGACGTCGCGCTCGTCGTCGCCGGTGGACCCACGCACTCCATGTCGATGAGCCGCCCCGGCACGCGCGCCGAGGCCGTCCAGCGCTCGGGCGGGACGGTGCCCGCCCGCAACGTCGGCCTGCGCGAGTGGTGCGTCGCCCTCCGGGACCGCTCGGACGAGCACGGGCCCCGCTGGGTCACGACGTTCGACACGCGCACCTCCCTCGGTCGTGCCATCCCCTCGTCCGCGTCCCGCGCGGCCGCGCGCATCGTCACGCGCAAGGGCTACGAGATGCTCGTGCCGCTCCGCTCGTTCCTGGTCGAGGACGCGGCCGGGCCCCTGGTCGACGGCCACCTCGAGGAGGCGTACGTCTGGGGCGAGAAGATCGCCGCGGCGTTGCACGCGCAGGTTCCGGTCGCCGTCTGAGACGGTGTGCGGACGATCGCCCGCAGCTGAGCACGGACGGGGAAGACGGGCTCAGCCGCGGTGGTCCCCTCCGCCGTCCGACGATGCCGCGCTCCCACCACGGGAGCGCGGCATCGTCGTGCCCGGGGCCCCCGCGTCGGCGAGGATGGTCTCCTGGAACCCGGCAGAAGGAGACGGCGCGATGACGAAGTACCTGATCTCGTTCCCGAGCGGCGCCATGGACGTCCCCGCGGAGGGCCTGCACGTGGTCGCGGACGCGTCCCACGCGGTCGTGGAGGAGGCGAAGAAGGCAGGCGTCTGGGTGTTCGGCGGAGGGATCGACGAGAGCGTCCCGCCCGTCCTGGTCGACGGGGACGGCACGGTGACCGAGGGCACCTACCCGCAGACGAGGCAGATCGAGGGCGGCTACACGGTCCTCGAGGTGCCGACGCGCGACGAGGCGTTGGAGTGGGCCGCGAAGATCGCGGTCGCCTGCCGGTGCCCGCAGGAGGTGCGTGCGTTCCAGCACGACCCCGCCAGCTGACGGGGTCGCCCGACGTGCGTCCGGGCGAGCCGGGCGGCGTCGGCCGTCCGGTCAGCGCTGCACGGGTGTCGCCGGCGCGTCGACCGGTTGCTGCAGGAGGCCCGCGACGACGTCGAGGATCGCGGAGTCGTCCAGCCCGAGCTCGCGGCCGCGGCCGACCATCCGCGTGGCGAGGTCGGCGAACGACTGCTGGTCCGCGACCGACGACCGTCGGTGGGCGGGGGCCGCGACGACGGTCCCCGTGCGTGGCCGTGACGAGACCGCGCCCGACGCCTCGAGCTCACGGTAGGCGCGCTGGACCGTGCCCACCGCGACGCCCAGGTCACGTGCGAGGGCGCGCGACGAAGGCAGCCTGTCGCCGGGGTTGAGCGAGCCCAGCGAGACGAGTGCCGCGACCTGGGTCCTGATCTGCTCGTAGACGGGGACGGGCGAGTCCAGGTCCACCGTGAGCGTCTTCATGCCTGGGGCTCAGGCGTCACAGGCGTCACAGGCGTCACGGGCTGCGCGGGCCATGCCGACGAGGTGGAGGCGCCGGGCGGGGCGGGGAGGGCCTGTCGGGCGAGCACCGAGAGCCCCACGACGACCGACGTGATGCCGATCGCGGACCCGACGGCGAACGCGAGGACGGAGGCTCCGGTCCGGTCGGCCCCGAACAGGGCGAGGGCAGCGGTGAGCATGACGGCGGCCGATCCCAGGCCGACGAGGAGCTGGGTGCCGGCCAGGACGTGGGCGGCGCTGAGCCGGCGCAGCGAGTCGTCCTCGTGCGCCGTGGCGCCGCCGACGGCGCCGCGGCGCGCGATGAGGTGCAGCACTCCGAGCAGCCCGAGGGTGACGACTGCCAGGAGGACGAGGAGGGGGCCGGCGTACGGCCAGCCCGGGTACGGGCCGGACGTGCCGGTGATCCATCCGTCGACCGTCACGAGGAGCGGTGCGTCCACCGTGCCCCCGCCCTCGCCCGCGGTGACCCCGAAGACGACGAGGGCGACGGCCGTGAGCGCCGCCGTCGCGAGGAAGAGGGGCAGCCGCCACTCGCCGAGGCCGCGTACGGTCCGCCGGGTGAGCGGGGCTGTGCGGACCGTCCCCTGGGGGCGGGGCCAGGCGAGCTCGCCGATCGCGCGGACGACGAGGACCATGACGACGGCGATGAACGGCGAGAGGGCCACGAGCAGGCCAGGGGTGGTCGTGACGCTCGTGAGGTTCGGGAGCCCGGCGGGGGAGATCACGTACGCGATCAGGGACAGGGCGACGACGCCCGCGACGACGGACGTGGTCCGCTCGTGCCGGAGCGCGGCGTCGAGCACGGTGCGCCGGGGATGGCGCCGGGACCGGACCGCGTTGGCCGTCGTCAGGGCCGCGGCGGCAAGGGCGCCGAGCACGGCGAGGGCGACGAGCGACAGACCGGTCATGTGGGCTCCTCCGAATGGATCAATGAATCAGAGTATTGACTCATTGGGCTCGCGTTGTCCACCCAGGGTGCCCGTCTCGCGGTCTGCACACCGGGCCAGCGGATGAAAAAGAGGGGCCGTCGACCCGTTGCCGTCACACGCGCGGTCCCAGCGTGTCTTTCCCGGGTGACCTGCCCAGAGGGGCGGGCGCGGCCGTCGAGGAGAGGAGGCCGTCGAGTGGGACGCTACGAGGAGCGATGGTGGCAGGGCCATGCCCACCTCGTGCAGTTCGTCGCCGCGAACGGTCACTCACGGGTGCCCGTGAGCCACCGCACCGATCCGGACGGCTTCACCCTGGGGGCCTGGGTCAAGGTCCAGCGCCGCGAGCACGCCGTGGGGACGCTGAAGGACGAGCGCCTGCAGGCCCTGCGCGAGGCCGGGTTCGCCTTCGAGGTCCGGCAGCCTCTCAAGCAGTGGCAGCGCAACGTGGACAGGCTGGCCGCGTTCAAGGACGAGCACGGGCACACCCGCGTGCCGTACTACTTCGAGGCGGCCGACGGATTCGGGCTCGGGACGTGGGTCGGGCGCATGCGTCGTCGTCGTGCGGCGGGTGCCCTCACCGACCTGCAGGTCGAGAGCCTCGACGCGGTCGGGATGGACTGGACCTTGCCGGCCGAGACGTCGCGACGACGCAGCCACCGGGCGTTCGCGGCGTTCGTCGCCGACCACGGGCACGGCCGGGTGCCGGACCCGTACCGCACGGGCGACGGCTTCGACCTGTCGGGCTGGGTGGCGCGGGTGCGCCGCGACCGGCGTGCCGGGAGGTTGTCCGCCACGCAGGAGCGGGAGCTGCGCGACCTCGGGTTCGAGTTCCCGAGCGTTCTCGACGCCGACGACTGGGACGCTCACCTGGCGTGCCTGTCGAGGTACATCGTGCGCAACGGCCCCGACATCTCCACGACCTTCGAGTGCGAGGACGGGACCCGCCTGGGCCGCTGGGTGTCGAGCCAGCGCGCGTCCAGGCAGGCGGGCACGCTCTCGGGCGAGCAGGTCGCGCGGCTCGACGAGGTGGGGTTCGTCTGGCAGGCGCGCGACGAGGACGACGACGGGTGGCTCCAGGGCATCGGGCTGCTCGCGCGGTACGTCGAGGAGCACGGGCACAGCCGGGTCCCCGGGGAGCACCGCACCCCTGACGGCACGGCCCTGGGTGCCTGGGTCGCCCGACGCCGGTGGGAGCACCGCCATGGGCTGCTGCGTGCAGAACGGGTCGGTGAGCTCACGGGCCTGGGGTTCGAGTGGACCGTGTCGCCACAGCCGGGGGTGACGCGCGCGACGGACGACCGGTCGTTCCGCACCTGGGTCGCCGCGCTCGAGACCTACCGGGCCGACCACGGGCACTGCCGTGTCCCCGCGAGCTTCGTGACCGCGGACGGCAAGCGCCTGGGCGACTGGGTCGCGTACGTGCGAGCCCGGTACGCCAAGGGCCTGCTCGCCGCCGACCGCGTCGAGGCCCTCGACCGGCTCGGCTTCGCGTGGCGCGTCCGCGACAACGACGCCCTGTGGCAGCAGGGCGTCGACGCCCTCGCCGCGTACGTCGCCGACCACGGGCATGCGCGCGTGCCGATCAGGCACCGGCGCGACGACGGGTTCCGGCTGGGACAGTGGGTGCGCAGCCGGCGCAGCGAGGGGACGGGCGGGAGGCTGAGCCCCGAGCGGACCGCGGCTCTCGATGCGCTGGGCTTCGTCTGGGACCCGACGGCGCCCGCGACCTAGGTCGCGGCCCGGCCCCGACCGGCCCTGAGCGGTTCGTGACGGGCGCCGGGCCGGCGCGACACGACCGTACTGTTGACGCTCGTGAAGGTCATCACCACGACGCTCCAGATGCTCCAGGCACCCGACCGGCCGCCGCGCGCGATCCCCGACGGTGTCCGGCTCGAACGGACCGTGGGGGTCCGCCCCGAGTACGCACGGTTCCTCTACGGCCTGGTCGGCGGCCCCTGGACCTGGACCGACCGCCTCGGGTGGACGCGCGAGCAGTGGGTCGCGGAGCTCCAGGTGCCGGGCACGGAGTTCTGGATCCTCTACGGCGACGACGGGCCGTGGGGCTACGTCCAGCTCCAGCCCGTCGTCGCCGAGGACGGCACGCACGTCGAGGTCCGGTACTTCGGGCTCGCGGAGCAGGCGATCGGTCGCGGGCTGGGCGGGGTGCTGCTCGAGCACGGGGTCGCGGCCGCGTGGTCGCTGCCGCGGCGGTTCGACCTCCCGCGGGTCGCCCGGGTCTGGGTGCACACGTGCTCGCTCGACGGACCCGCGGCCCTGGCGAACTACGAGGCCCGGGGCTTCGTGGTCTGCGGGACGGAGGAGACGGACGAGGACGTACCGTCGCAGCCGCTCGGTTCCTGGGCGTCGACGGGCGGACCTGTCGCCGGCGCGGAGCCCGCAGTCGGCGGCAGGTCCGCGGTCGGCGCGCAGCCCGCGGCCTGAGGCCGGGCCGGGCGGCGCGTCAGTCGTCGAAGGCGTCCCAGCAGATCGCGCTCCGGCGCCGCTGGTCGTCGAGGACCAGCTCCCGGACGGCGTCGGGGAGCTGGTCGCGCTGCCAGTCCCTCTCGGCGAGCCGGGCCGCCTCGCCGTCCTCGCCGCGCGCCGCCGCGTCGGCGGCAACGGACCGGATCGCGTACGCAGCGGCTCCCAGGTCGTGCGCGGCGACGTGGGCCACGGCGACGGCCTGGCCGGCCGCGAGCGCGGCGTACCTCGCCGGGGCGGGCAGGTCCCGTCCGGCGGCGTTCGCCGGGAACGCGGCCCGGTGCGCGTCCTTCATGGCCACCTCGCCGCGGATCCAGGCGCGTCCGACGTCGAGGGCCTCGCGCGGACGCGGGTCGTCGGGTGCGGCCTGCTCGAACAGGGGCAGGACGTGCTCGGCGCAGACCGCGGCCCACTCCGCGAGGAGGTGGTGGTCGTCGTCGGTGAGGGTGCCGCCTCGGCGCACGGTGATCAGCCGTGGGTCTCGGTCGGTGGGCAGGATCGGCATGGGCCGATCCTCCGGCACGCACGGCGCCTGTGCCAACGGTTGCCGACGGGTGCCGGCCGCCCCTCCAGGGCGACCGGCACCCGTCAGCCGTCAGTCGACCGTGACGGCGTCGAGCACCGGGAGCCGGGCCGCGCGCAGCGCGGGCCACCCGGCGGCCAGGACGCCGACGAGCACCGCGATGCCGACCATGGTCCCCAGCGCGGGCCAAGGGATCACGAGGTCGGTGAAGCCCGTGCTCGCGAACACGGTCGGCATCCCGGCGGCGAGGCCGACGCCGACCGCGAGGCCCAGCACCGTCCCGAACACGGCCGTGAGGACCGACTCGATGACGATCGTCCCGGCGAGCTGCGAACGGCCGAGCCCGACGGCCCGCAGGAGACCGATCTCGCGGGTCCGCTCGATCACGGACAGCGCGAGGGTGTTGACGATGCCGAGGATCGCGATGACGATCGACAGCCCCAGCAGCGCGTAGAGGATCGTGAGCATCTGGTTGACCTGGCTCGCGAGGGACGAGATGAACTCCTCGTTGTCCATGACGGACACGATCATGTAGGGCTTGGCCGCGGCGGTGACCGCGGTGTCCAGCTCTGCCTGGGTCACGCCGTCGGCGGCCTGGAGGAGCAGCATGGTCGACATCTCGGCGGGTGCTGCGGAGAGCTCCGCGAACACGGTGTCCGGCACGACGACGGGCACGCCCAGGGCGGGCGAGTCGAAGACCGAGCCGATCGTCACGTCGGCGCTGCCGAGCTGTGAGCGCAGCGTGAGCTCGTCGCCGAGCTCCCAGCCCTCGTCGTCGGCGGTCGCCCGCAGGACCGAGACCTGCCCGTCGGCGAGCGTGTCGAGGTCGCCCTCGACGGCCTCGGTGCGCCACGTCTGGCCGAAGAGGCTCGGGTCGACGCCGAGCACGAACAGTGCCGCCGCGTCGTCCGCGGCCTCGCCCGCTGCTCCGACGAAGTACCGGTCGGCGGTCATGGAGTCGGCCCGTCCGACCTCGGGCAGGTCGGAGATGTCGCTCACCGCGCCCGAGGGGACCGTGCCGGTCGCGGACTGCACCACGAGGTCGGCGAGGGACTCCTCGGTCACGATGTTCTTCATCGACGCCTGCATGGACGCGGCGAGGACCGACGCGGCGCCGACGAGCGACATCCCGATCATGAGGGCGCCCGCGGTGCTCGCGGTACGTCGCGGGTTGCGGGTCACGTTGCCCCGCGCGAGCGTCCCCAGCGGCTTGGCCCACGCGACGAACGGCGCGGACATGACGTGCAGGACGCCTCGGGCCACGACGGGCGCGAGCAGCAGCGTCCCGACGACGACGCCCACGGCACCGAGGCCGAGCAGGCCGCCGGTGCTCGCGGCGTCGTCGGCCGCGGCCTGGACGACGGCCAGCACGACGGCCCCGGCGCCGGCCCCGGCGACGACCGCGCCGATGATCCCGCGGACCCTGAGCGACCCGGCCTGGGCCGGGGAGTCGTCACGCATGGCCTCGACCGGGGCGACGAGCGCCGCGCGCCGGGCGGGCAGCGCGGCGGACGCGACCGAGACGACGATGCCCAGCACGAGCGAGACCACGATCATCGACGCGTCGACGGGGATCTCGCCCGCGAGGTCCATCCCCATGGACTCGAACACGGACTTGAGGGCGGTCACGAGCCCGAGCCCGCCGAGGATGCCGAGCGCACCGCCCAGCGTGCCGATGATCGCGGCCTGGACCAGGATCGAGGAGAACACCTGGAGCGGCGAGGCCCCGACCGCGCGGAGCAGGGCGAACTCGCGCTGACGCTGGCGGACCGTCATGGCGAACGTGTTCGCGATGATGAACCCGCCGACGAACAGCGAGATCCCGGCGAAGACCAGCAGGAACGTCTCGATGAATCCCAGCATCGACGCGATGTCCTCGCGGGCCTCGTCGCGTGCGACCTGGCCCGTGACGACCTCGACGGCCTCGGTCGGCGACGAGGCCTCCAGGGCGGCCGCGACGTCGTCGCGCAGCTCCTGCTCGCTCACCCCGTCCTCGGCGAGGACCGTGATGGCGGAGACCGCGCCGTCGGGCGCGAACGCCTCCGCCGCGGTGGCCTCGTCGAAGAACACGATGCTCGCCCCGGCCATCGAGGCGCCCATGTCGACGATCCCGGTCAGGGTCGCCTCGGTGATCTGCCCGGCGACGACGAGCGTCGTCGTGTCGCCGACCGCGAGGCCGCTGGCCTGCGCCGTGGCGGCCTCGAGCGCGAACTCTTCCGGGCCCGACGGCGCCGCCCCCTCCGTGAGCGGGGTCGCGGGGTCCTCGGCCCGGTAGGCGAGGCCGAACGTCGGGGCGCCCGTGGTGGGCGGCGGGGTGCCGTCCGCCCCGACGAGCA
This sequence comes from Oerskovia gallyi, assembly GCF_014836745.1. Lineage (NCBI taxonomy): Bacteria > Bacillati > Actinomycetota > Actinomycetes > Micrococcales > Cellulomonadaceae > Oerskovia > Oerskovia gallyi. The sequence continues at coordinate 344,801 of NZ_JACSQE010000003.1, read as the reverse complement.
CGAGCGGACCGGTGTAGTCGGCGAAGGCGTGCGCGACGCCGTCGACCTCCTCGATCGTGTCCGTGAGGTCGGCCGGGATCGGGTTGCGGACCGCGCCGGCGCTCGCGTTCTCCTGGGTGAGCGCGGACGACTCCTCCTCGCCGCGCACCAGGACGTCGGCGGACGAGCTGTCGACGATGCCGTCGAACGTCGCGGCGAGCATCTCGCGCAGCGAGAACGTGCCCGCGACGAACGAGACGCCGAGCACGACCGCGAGGATGGACATGCCGAGGCGCACGAGGTGCGCCCGGACGTTGCGCAGGGCGACGCGCAGCATCAGGCGGCCGCCTTCTTGCGCGTGAGGGAGCCCAGGACCGCGAGGACGGAGTCGGGCGTCGGGTCGGTGACCTCGTCGACGATGCGGCCGTCCGCGAGGAACAGGACGCGGTGCGCATAGCTCGCGGCGACCGGGTCGTGCGTGACCATGACGACCGACTGCCCCAGGTCGTCGACCGACTCGCGCAGGAACGTCAGGACCTCGCGCGAGGACGTCGAGTCCAGGTTCCCCGTGGGCTCGTCGGCGAACACGACGGACGGCTTGGAGACCAGGGCGCGCGCGCACGCGACGCGCTGCTGCTGCCCGCCGGACAGCTCGGTCGGACGGTGCTTGAGCCTGTCCGTCAGCCCGACGGCGTCGACCACCTTCGCGAGGTACGCCCGGTCGACGGGCTTGCGCGCGATGTCGAGGGGCAAGGTGATGTTCTCCTCGGCCGTGAGCGTCGGGACGAGGTTGAACGACTGGAAGACGAACCCGAGCTGGGTGCGGCGCAGCTTCGTGAGCTGGCGCTGGTTCATCGTGGAGACGACGAGGTCGTCCACGACGACCGTGCCGGCCGTGGGGGTGTCGAGGCCCGCCATGCAGTGCATGAGCGTCGACTTGCCGGAGCCGGACGGGCCCATGATCGCGGTGAACCGACCACGCCCGAAGTCGACGTCGACGCCCGCGAGCGCGTGGACCGCCGTCGGGCCCTTGCCGTAGGTCTTGACGAGGCCCCGGGCCGTCGCGATCGCGTCGGAGCCTGAAGGGGGAGTGCCGCCGGCCGGGTCCGCCGCCCCCCCCGGGGGCGGGGGACGGGGCGGGGGGGGGGGGGGGGGCGGGGGGGGGGGCGGGGGGGGGGGCGGGGGGGGGGGCGGGGGCCGGGGGCGGGGGCGGGGGAGGGCATGTCGGGACTCTCTCTCGAGGGGTGCACGTACGGGACGGCGACCCGGTCGAGGGGAGTGGTGCGGTGGGGACCGCCCACGGTCGTCCCTCCGAGCCGCTGTGCTCATCCTGGCGGCGGCCCGGTGGGCGGAGCATCGGGGATCCCCCTGAAAGAACCCTGAACGTGACCCGAGAGCGTGGGGCGTCCGAGGTACGTCGTCCGACGGACGGTCGGCGGCGGGGAGTCCCCGGCTACGGCGGACGAGCTACGGCGGCTCGGCTACGGCGTCGGGGGCACACCCGGGTCGGCGGGCGGGGCGGGGTCGGTCGGGGGCGCGGGGTCGGTGGGCGGAGCAGGGTCGGTGGGTGTGGCCGGTGCGTCGTCCTCGGGCCTCTCGGCGGGCCTGGGTGCGGGCGCCTGGCCCAGCATCGCCGGGTCCGGGCCGGGGAAGCCCACGACGGGGAGGCCCTCGAGCGCGGTCTCCATGTAGGACCGCCACGTCGGCGCGGCCAGCGTCGAGCCGTACCAGCGCTTCTCGTAGTGCCCGTTGATCTTCATGTAGCTCATGGACACGTCGTTCTCGGCGTTGCCGATCCACACGGCGGTGACGAGCTGCGGCGTGTACCCGATGAACCAGGTGTGGTTGTTGTTGTTGGCCGTGCCGGACTTGCCGGCGCTCGGCCGGGAGAGCTGGGACTTCTTGGCGGTGCCCTGCGTCATGACGTTCTCCAGGGCGAACGTGACGGTGTTCGCGATCCGGGGGTCCACGGCTTCGGGGCGGCAGTTCGCGGACGGCACGGGCAGGTCGGCTCCGTCGGCCCCGACGACGCGGGTGATCGCGATGGGGTCGCAGTACGTGCCGCCGCTCGCGAACGTCGCGTAGGCGGCGGCCATCTGCAGGGGGGAGGAGTTCTGGGTGCCGATCGTCATGGTCGGCATGACGTGGATCGACGACGCGTCGCCCGTGATCTCGGCGGTGCGGGACGGGCGCAGCCCAGCGGTCCACGCCATGTCGCGAACCGCGCACAGGTCGAGCTGGGACTCCATCGACGCGTAGGCGGTGTTGACGGAGTTGAACGTGGCGCGCAGGACCGGGATCGACCCCTGGTCGGTCGAGCCGTCCGAGTTGCCCGGAGACCACGGGATGCGGTCGAGCCGGGCGCACGAGGCGTGGAAGTCGCGGGTCGGGACGAACGACCGCTTGTTCGCGTTCACGGTGTCGTTGAGCGTGCGGCCCGAGCGGAGCCACTCGGCGAGCGTGAACACCTTCCACGTGGATCCGGGGGAGAACCCGCTCGAGGAGCCGTGGAGCTGGTCGGAGCTGTAGTTGACGGCGGTGGTGCCGGGCGCAGGTTCCCTGGAGACGTCGTAGGGCCGGTTCTGAGCCATCGCGAGGATCTTCCCGCTGCCCGGCTCGACCGTCACGAGAGCGTCCTCGAGGCCGCTGGGGTCCGAGGGCGGGACCGCGGCCGAGATGTTCGCCTCGGCGGCCTGCTGCATGCGGGGGTCGAGCGTCGTGGTGATGTCGAGGCCGCCGCGGTAGAGAAGAGCCCGCCGGTCGGCCTTGGTCTCCCCGAACGCGGGGTCGGACGTGATGACCTTGGTGACGTAGTCGCAGAAGAACGCCGCCCCGCCCGCGGTCTGGCACCCGCCCGAGATGGGCTGCACGTGGAGAGTCGCGGGCAGCGGGGTCGCGACGGCTTCGTCGTGCTGCTGCTGCGTGATGTAGCCCTGCTCCAACATCTTGAGCAGCACCCGGTTGCGGCGCTTCTCGGAGTCGACGGGGTTGGTCACCGGGTCGTACTTGGTGGGGGCGTTGGTGACGCCTGCGATGGTCGCCGCCTCGACGACGCTGAGCTCGGACGCGTGCTTGCCGAAGTAGTGCAGGGACGCGGTCTCGACGCCGTAGACCCGGATGCCGAACTGGGCGATGTTGAGGTAGCCCTGGAGGATCTCCTCCTTGGTCATGACGGTCTCGAGCGAGATCGCGAGCTTGGCCTCGCGAGCCTTGCGGCCCAGCGTGTCGTCGCGGGCCGCGCGCATCGCCACCGGGTCGTCGTCGCGCACGGCCTGCTCGATCAGGACGTTCTTGACGTACTGCTGGGTGAGGCTGGACCCGCCCTGGGTGTCGCCGCCCGTGAAGTTGTTGACCGCGGCGCGGGTCACCCCTTCGGGGTCGATCCCGCCGTGCTCGTAGAAGCGGTGGTCCTCGATCGCGACGACCGCGTCCTTCATCGGCTGGGAGACCTGGTCCAGGGGGACCACGATGCGGTTCTCGGTGTAGAACGTCGCGAGGAGGGTGGTCCCGTCGCTGGCGAAGACGCTGGACTTCTCGGCCAGGGGGCCGGGTTCGAGCTCGTCGGGCAGCTCGTCGAACATCTGGGTGACGTCCTCGGCCGCGGCGTTCGCCCCTGCGGCGAGGGGCAGCAGGAGGCCGGCCGCGAGGACGCCCCCCACGGCCGACACGAGCAGGAAGGCCATCAGGAGCGCGAGCGCCTTGACGGCGGAGGTCTGCTGACGGGGTCGTGTGGACTGGCCCATCTGCCGACTGTACGTCCCGCGTACCCCGGCGGCTCGGCGAGCGGATCTTCGTTGTCGGGGCGTGACCTGGCGCTGTCGCGGGCGCGGGCGTCCCGGCGAGCTGACCGCAACCGAAGGGTTGCGGAAGCCCGCGTTCAGTGCAACCCTGAAGTTGCACATGTAGCCCTGCCAAGACCCGAGAGAGGAACGACCATGACGACCACCGACCAGCAGGCCTCGATCGACACCGAGGCGTTCCAGGTGACCCGCACGCTGCTCGTCCACGCCGCACCGTCGACGGTGTGGGCCGCGCTCACGCGCGACGACCTGATCGCCCGATGGTTCGGCCAGGAGGCCCGCCTGCCCGACCTGCGGGTGGGCGGCGAGGGCACGTTCGGCTTCGACGGGTACGGGCAGTTCGCCGTCCGCATCGAGGAGTACGACGAGCCCTCGGTCTTCGCCTTCACCTGGACCAACCAGGCCGGCGCCGAGCTGCGCCCCGACAACGCGACCCTCGTCCGGTTCACGCTGACCCCCGAGGGCGAGGGCACCGTGCTCGCCGTCGTCGAGTCCGGTTTCGAGCGTCTCGGGGACGGTGCCCAGCGCGCGATGGCCGACAACCGCTCGGGATGGACCAGCGAGCTCGACGAGCTCGTCGCGTTCGTCGAGGGGCCGGGCTTCCCGGCGGGGGCGCCCGTCGAGGACGTCGTGCGCCCCGCAGACGGCCCCGCGGCGTGAGCACCGAGACGCTGGCCCCCGTGTTCGCGGCGCTCGCCGACGACACGAGGTGGCAGATCCTCCAGGAGCTGGGGCGCGCGGACCTGTCGGCGTCCGCGCTCGCGACCGTGCTGCCCGTGACGCGGCAGGCGATCGCCAAGCACCTGACCGTGCTCGCCGAGGCCGGGCTGGTCGAGCCCGTGCGCGTCGGGCGCGAGGTCCGCTACCGCGCGATCGGGTCCCGCCTGGGCGAGACCGCCCGTGCGCTCGACGCGATCGGCGCCGAGTGGGACCGTCGCCTCGCCGCGATCAAGCGGATCGCGGAGGGGTAGCTCTCCGGTGCCCTCCCGGTGCCCTCCCGGTGCCGAGCATGCGGTTGGCGTCGTGATTGTCGTCCTTCGCGACGCCGACCGCATGCTCGAGGAGCGCCAGACGCATGCTCGGCACCGGTAGCGTGGGCGCGTGCCACTCACGCTCTGCGTCCTGCTCTGGGCCGTCGACGGCCAGGTCGAACCCCTCGCGCGCTACGAGGACGAGGTCCTCGCGCTCGTCCCCGTCCACGGCGGCCGGGTCACCTCACGGGTGAGGAGCGTGCCCGGTGAGGACTCGGCTCTCCCCGCCGAGGTGCAGGTCATCGAGATGCCCGACGACGGCGCGCTCGCCGCGTACATGGCCGACCCCGCCCGCGTGGCGCTCGCGGACGTCCGTGACCGGGTGGTCGCGCGCACGCAGATCGTGCGCGTGGAGCCGGTCGCGGGGTGACGGTGACCGGCGGACGCCGAGGGCGACCGGCACCCGCTGACGCTCGGCCCGCGATGACTGCCGCCGTCAGGCGCGGACCCGCGACGTGTCGCGGCGCAGGTAGCCCCATGCGAGGACTGCGCACACGACGCCGTTGACGAGCCCCGCGAGGACGTCGGTCAGCGAGTGCATGCCGCGGTAGAGCCGCGCGAAGCCGACCGCGAACGGCACCAGCACCGCGAGGACCGTGAGCGCGACCCGGAGCGCGGGGTTCTGCACGCGCTGCGCGAGGAGTGCGAGCGTCAGGTAGAACGCCGTGGACGCGCCGGTGTGCCCGCTCGGGAAGCTCGACGTGGGCGGGGCGTGGTCGAGCATGTCGACCTCGGGCCGCGTGCGACCCACGACGATCGACGACGTGAGGAAGATCAGGGCCTGGAGCGACACCGCGAGCGCGGGGACCAGGGCGAACCACCACTGCCTGGTCCGCCACCAGATGAGCGCAACCGCGAGCACGCACGCCCCGATGATGAACTCGGTCATCCCGATCGCGGACAGCATCTCGGTGACGGTGTCGAGGAACGGGGTCCGCAGGTCGACGAGGGCCTGGTTGACCCCGGCCTCGCCCGGCAGGTTCTCGAGCGGGCCTTTGATGAGGAATCCCAGCCCCACGATCGCCACCCACAGGGCGGCACCGGGCAGGAATGCCCGCAGCGCGATATCGCGGGCGACCTCTCGGCCGGTCGGTCGCGAGGTGTCGAGCTCGTAGCGGTGGACGAACGGGTGCACAAGGCCTCCAGGCGGGGGTCGGCGCGGGGCGGCCGGGCTGGACGCCACCGCGAGTTCCCGGACATTACGTGCACACGGGACGACTCGCACGGCGAGGCGCTCGCGGCCGCTGGGTAGGCTCGGCCGGTGCACCCACCCAGACGTGTCCTCGAAGAGTTCGGCGCCGTCGGGCCGGTGACGAGGCTCGACGGCGGACGCGGCAGGGCCTGGCGCGTCGGGGACACGGTGCTCAAGCCGCTCGACGTGCTCCCGGCCGAGCTCGGCTGGCTGCGGGACCACGCGCCGTCCGGCGGGGGCGACCTCCGGCTGAGCCTGCCGCTCGCGAGCCGGTCGGGCGACCTCGTCGTCGACGGCTGGACGGCGTTCCCGGTCCTCCCGGGCGAGCACGTCGCGGGCAGGTGGGCCCGGATCGCCGACGTGGCGCACCGCTTCGCCCAGGTGTTCGACGGCGCCGCTCGGCCCGCGTTCCTCGACGAGCGGACGCATGCCTGGGCCCGGGCGGACCGGCTCGCCTGGGGCGAGGGTGCGGTGCAGGTGCCCGACGACGTCCCGCACCTCCCTGCGCTGCTCGCCGCCCGGCGGATGGTCACGGACGCGTCGACGCTCGTCCACGGCGACCTCACGGGCAACGTGCTGTTCGACGACGACCTGCCGCCAGCGGTGATCGACCTGACGATGTACTGGCGGCCGGCGCGGTACTCGGTGGCGATCGTCGCGGTCGACGCGGTCTGCTTCGAGGGGGCCCCGCAGTCGCTGCTGGAGACCATCGACCCGGGGGAGGGCTTCGCGCAGCACCTCGTGCGCGCGCTGGTGTTCCGGATCGCGACGGACTGGTTCAACGAGCTGCCGTCCGGCGTCTACGACGCGTACACGGCGACTGCGGGACGGGTGCTCGACCTGGCGGCGCAGGGGCGTTGAGGACGCCTCTCGTACTGAGGCGTCGGGCGTCGGCGACCCGATCCGCCGTCGGGCAGGCCTGGAGCGGGGCCCGCGCGGCTGCGAGGATGCCTGGATGGCTGACGCGGAGACCTGGGACCTGCTCGACGACCAGGGCAGCCCGACCGGGGAGGTCCACCGTCGAGGCGAACCGGGATGGCCGCCGGGCCGCTTCCACCTCATGGTGGCGACGTGCGTCGTGCGGTCCGACGGGCTGGTCCTGCTGACCCGCCGCGCCGCGACCAAGACCTTCCCGCTCCTGTGGGAGATCCCCGGCGGCAGCGTGCTCGCGGGCGAGACCGGCGCACAGGCAGCCGTGCGCGAGGTGCGCGAGGAGACGGGGCTCGTCCTCGACGAGGGCGCGCTCGAGCGGGTGGGACGGGGCGTCGCAGGCGCGTCGTTCCTCGATGTCCACGTCGCGGCCGTGCCCGGGCGCCCACGGCTGGACCTCGACCCGGCCGAGGTCGACGACGCCACCTGGGTCACGTGGGCCGAGGTCGAGGCGCACCGCGCGGCAGGGCGGATACCCGCTCCCTGGGTCGGGTGCTTCGCCCCGCTCTGGCCGGACCTCGCCCGGAAGGTCGGGGAGGCGGCGGGCCGGGAGTGACGCCCGGTGCCGGACGTGCGCGAAGCGGGCCGGGAGCGGCCGGACCGACCCGTCTGCGGTCCTGCCGGGGGACAATGGGAGACAGCACTGTCTGCCGAGTTGAAGGAGTCTTCGTGGTCCAGGGAACTGTCCGATGGTTCGACGCCGACCGAGGGTTCGGTTTCATCGACCTCGGGAACGAGGCCGAGGACCTGTTCGTCCACGCGTCCGAGATCCTCGGTGACGACGGACCCAAGCTGCTCCGCGAGGGGCAGACCGTCGAGTTCGAGATGGGCGAGGGAGACCGTGGCCCGCAGGCGCGCCGCGTCCGTGTCACGGGCGACCGTGCCGCCGACGCGCCCGTGGGCGTGCTCGGCACGGTCAACTGGTACGAGCCGACCAAGGGATACGGGTTCGTCACGCCCGACGACGACCGCACCGAGATCTTCGTGCACAGCTCGGCGATCGTCGGGGGCGGGGTGATCACGGAGGGCCAGCGGGTGGCGTTCCTCGTCGTCGACGGCGAGAAGGGGCCGCAGGCCGACCACCTGCTGCCGCTCCGGGCCGAGGCCGTGCGGCCGGCCTCGGACGGCGCGGACGGCACCGTGTCCTGGTACGACGACGTCAAGGGCTTCGGGTTCGTCGCCCCCGACTCGGGCGGCGGCGACGTGTTCGTCCACGTGAGTGCTCTCGGCTCGGGGATGACCGAGCTCTCCGAGGGCGACCGCGTGACGTACGACGTCGTCGACGGCGACAAGGGCCCGAACGCCCGCAATGTGCAGCTCGCCCGCGGCTCCGGGGGCGGGCGTGGCGCCGTGGACCGTGGTCGGCCGGGCCGTCCCGCAGCATCCGGCGGGCCCGTGCGCGGAGGCGAGGGCACGGTTGCCCGCTACGACGAGGAGCGCGGCTTCGGCTTCATCACCCCCGACGACGGGGGCCTGGACCTGTTCGTGCACGTGTCGGTCGTGCGGGGCACCGAGGTCCTGGAGGAGGGTGACCGGGTCCGGTACAAGGTGCGCCAGAGCGACCGGGGACCTCAGGCGGACGCTGTCGAGCTGGCGTGATCGAGGAGTCTTCGTGAGCGGGTGGCCGGCCGGTTCCAGGTGAACCGGTCGGCCACCCGACGTGTATCTGCCTGCCGCTTGCCCGGGGACTCCCGGGAATACCCCGCCATACCCCATAGTTGAGCCTAGTGGACTCAAGTTCTGGCCCCCACCGCTTGCGCAGCGGGACGGACCGGCATAACTTGAGTGAAGACGACTCAACCGGCAGTCGGGTGGCGACACCCAGCAGGGGAAGGTCCGGACGTGCGCCCCACCACGCGCCGCCGGGCAGGGAACCACCGCGGGCTGCCGCACGGACATCGCACACGTCGCAGCACCAGCAACACAACGGAGGCACGAACATGGCACGAGCGGTCGGAATCGACCTGGGCACCACCAACTCGGTGGTCGCCGTCCTCGAGGGTGGGGAGCCCACCGTCATCGCGAACGCCGAGGGCGCTCGCACGACCCCGTCGGTCGTCGCGTTCTCGAAGACCGGCGAGGTCCTCGTCGGCGAGATCGCCAAGCGCCAGGCGGTCACCAACGTCGACCGCACCATCACGTCGGTCAAGCGCCACATGGGCACCGACTGGTCGGTCGAGATCGACGACAAGAAGTACAGCGCGCAGGAGATCTCCGCGCGCGTGCTCGGCAAGCTCAAGCGCGACGCCGAGGAGTACCTGGGCGAGCCCGTCACCGACGCGGTCATCACCGTCCCGGCGTACTTCAACGACGCCGAGCGCCAGGCGACCAAGGACGCCGGGCAGATCGCGGGCCTCAACGTCCTGCGCATCGTCAACGAGCCCACCGCCGCCGCTCTGGCCTACGGCCTGGAGAAGGGCAAGGAGGACGAGCTCATCCTCGTCTTCGACCTCGGTGGTGGAACGTTCGACGTCTCCCTCCTCGAGGTGGGCAAGGACGAGGACGACTTCTCGACCATCCAGGTCCGCGCGACCTCGGGCGACAACCGCCTCGGTGGTGACGACTGGGACAACCGCATCGTCGAGCACCTCATCCAGCAGGTGAAGAACAGCTCGGGCGTCGACCTGTCCAAGGACAAGATCGCGCTGCAGCGTCTGCGTGAGGCCGCCGAGCAGGCGAAGAAGGAGCTCTCGTCCGCGACGAGCACCAACATCTCCATGCAGTACCTCTCGATGAGCGAGAACGGCCCCATCCACCTGGACGAGAAGCTCACGCGCGCTCAGTTCCAGCAGATGACGCAGGACCTCATCGACCGGACCAAGGCGCCCTTCCACGCGGTCATCCGCGACGCCGGCATCTCCGTCAACGACATCGACCACGTCGTGCTCGTGGGTGGTTCCACCCGCATGCCCGCCGTGACCGAGGTCGTCAAGGAGCTCACGGGCGGCAAGGAGCCCAACAAGAGCGTCAACCCGGACGAGGTCGTCGCCGTCGGCGCCGCGCTGCAGGCCGGTGTCATCAAGGGCGAGCGCAAGGACGTCCTCCTGATCGACGTCACCCCGCTGTCCCTGGGCATCGAGACCAAGGGTGGCGTGATGACCAAGCTCATCGAGCGCAACACGGCCATCCCGACCAAGCGCAGCGAGGTGTTCTCGACCGCCGAGGACAACCAGCCGTCCGTGCTGATCCAGGTCTTCCAGGGTGAGCGCGAGTTCGCCCGCGACAACAAGCCGCTGGGCACGTTCGAGCTCACGGGCATCGCCCCGGCGCCGCGCGGCCTGCCGCAGATCGAGGTCACCTTCGACATCGACGCGAACGGCATCGTGCACGTCGGCGCGAAGGACCGCGGCACCGGCAAGGAGCAGAAGATGACCATCACCGGTGGCTCCGCGCTGCCGAAGGAGGACATCGACCGCATGGTCAAGGAGGCCGAGGAGCACGCGGCCGAGGACAAGAAGCGTCGCGAGGAGGCGGAGACCCGCAACCAGGCCGAGGCGTTCGTGTACTCGACCGAGAAGCTCGTCGCGGAGAACAAGGAGAAGATCCCCGCCGACGTCGTGACCGAGGTCGAGGCCGACATCGCGTCGGTCAAGTCCGCGCTCGAGGGCGAGGACGCCGAGGCCGTGAAGTCCGCCCACGAGAAGCTCCTGGCCTCGAGCCAGAAGATCGGCGAGGCGCTCTACGCGTCGGCCGAGCAGGAGCAGGCCGCGGGCGACCAGGGTGCCGCTGACGCGGACGCCGCTGCGGCCGCCGGTGCGACCTCTGCGCCCGACGAGGACATCGTCGACGCGGAGATCGTGGACGAGGACGACAAGAAGTGACGAGCGACGCGCAGGGCCCCGAGGAGCTCGGCTCCGAGGACCAGCCCTTCCACTTCACGGACAAGCGCAAGGTGACCCCGGAGGGGCAGCCCAAGGAGGCTGCCCCCGAGGGGGCCGGCTCCGTGCCCGGTTCGGCCGGGAACGACGCGGAGAGCGACCCGCTGGCCGGGCTCGACTTCGAGCCCACCGGCGAGGCCGGGGACGACGCAGCACTTCTCGCTGCGCAGTCCGAGGCGGCTGCCCACCTCGACGCCCTCCAGCGCGAGCGGGCCAGCTTCACCAACTACCGCAACCGGTCGCTGCGTGACCAGGAGGCCGCGCGCGTCAAGGGCGTCGAGGACGTCCTGGCCGCGCTCCTGCCGGTCCTCGACGACATCGACCGGGCGCGCCAGCACGGCGAGCTCGACGGCCCGTTCGTCGCGATCTCCGACAAGCTCGACGCGAGCCTGGCGAAGTTCGGCATCGAGCGGTACGGCGTCGTGGGCGAGGAGTTCGACCCGACCGTCCACGAGGCGCTCATGCACCAGGTGGACCCGGCCGCGACGTCGGCCACGGTCAACATGGTCATCGAGCCGGGCTACCGGATCGGCGAGAAGATCGTGCGCGCCGCGCGCGTCTCGGTCGTCGGACCGGAGTAGAGACACAGGTGGGTGCCAGGTCCCGCGGGACCGGGCACCCACCGACCCCGGCGCGGGGGGGGGGGGGGG
>NZ_JACSQE010000003.1:303269-333331 GCF_014836745.1 Oerskovia gallyi | reverse complement strand
CCTTTCGCGTGAAGGTGACCTCCGCCGTCGGGCCCCGGGAGCACGACCACTATGGACGTAAGCACCACCACCGGCCCCGGGGCCGGTGAGACCTATGAGAGGAGGCGCCTTGACCGGTCAGGACTGGATCGAGAAGGACTTCTACGCCGCGCTGGGCGTCCCCAAGGATGCCGACGACGCCGCGATCAAGAAGGCGTACCGCAAGCTGGCCCGCACGTATCACCCCGACCAGAACCAGGGTGACGCGAAGGCCGAGGCGAAGTTCAAGGAGATCGGCGAGGCCTACGCGGTCCTGTCCGACGCCGAGCAGCGCCAGCAGTACGACGCGATCCGTGCCATGGCCGGCGGGGGCGCCCGCTTCTCCGCAGGGGCCGGTGGACCCGCCGGTGGTTCCGGCGGGTTCGAGGACATCTTCGGCGGCATGTTCGGCGGAGGCGGCGGAGGCGGGGGAGGCCGCGTGCGGTACTCCACGCAGAGCGGCGGTGGCGGCGGCTTCGAGGACATCCTCGGGTCGATGTTCGGCGGCGGGGGAGGCCAGACCGGCTTCCGCCCCAACGCCGGGTACCAGCGCCCGCAGGCGGGCGCCGACGTGCACTCGTCGGCCACGCTCGGGTTCCGTCCCGCGGTCGAGGGCTCGACCGTCAACGTCACGACCGAGGGCCGCACCATCACGGCCCGCATCCCGGCAGGCGTCCGCGACGGCCAGAAGATCCGGCTGCGCGGCAAGGGACGCCCCGGCGTCGCGGGCGGCGCCCCCGGCGACCTGGTCATCACGGTGCACGTCACGCCGCACCCCGTGTTCTCGGTCGACGAGAAGCACAACCTGCGCCTGACCGTCCCCGTGACGTTCGCGGAGGCCGCGCTCGGCGCGACCATCGAGGTCCCGACGCTCGACGGCAAGCCCGTCAAGGTCAAGGTCCCCGCGGGCACGCCGTCGGGACGCACGCTGCGCGTCAAGGGCAAGGGCGTCAAGACGGCCAAGGCGACGGGCGACCTGCTCGTCACGATCCAGGTCGTCGTGCCGCAGAAGCTCTCGAAGGCCGCCAAGGAGGCCGTCGAGGCGCTCGCCGCCGCGACCGACGGCGAGAGCACCGACGTGCGCGCCGACCTGTTCGGGCGCGCGGCAGAGTAGAGCCGACAGGCACCCGGCAGGACGGTTCCGCAGCACCAGCGAGAGGAGGCAGGGCATGGCCAGGAACGAGGCTCCCACGGGGAGCGAGATCCCGTTCAACGCGTACGACGACGCCCCCGTGCTCGCCATCTCGCAGGCCGCGACGCTCGCCGGGATGCACCCGCAGACCCTGCGCCAGTACGACCGCCTGGGACTCGTGACCCCGCGCCGCACCATGGGGCGCGGACGCCGCTACTCCCAGCGGGACGTCGCCAAGCTCCTCGAGGTCCAGCGGCTCTCCCAGGAGGAGGGCATCAACCTCGCGGGCATCCGTCGCATCCTCACGCTCGAGGAGCAGGTGAGCCGGCTCGAGTCCCGACTCGACGCCCTCTCCGCCCAGCTCGAAGGAGGGCGCGTGTTCGCAGCCGGGGTGAGCGGCGACGTCGTCATGGTGCCGCGCGGGCGGCGGGTGCGCCGCTCGGCGGGGGAGCGGACCGTGGACGCCGGTCGCGGCGGCCAGGTCGTCGAGACCGGCGAGGCACGGGCGCTCGTGCTGTGGCGACCCGGCCGGGGCTCCTGACCTGCGCGGTGGCGTTCGCGCATCCCGGCAGGAATTCCCGCAGCGCAATTACGTGCGGTCTGCATGACGTAAAAATGGCGGAATTCCGCCGAAGTGAGTGAGGCCTTGCTTCCTATACACAGGCTGCGCGAAGGAATACCGTGAGGGAAAAGCACGGTAGAACGCCCCGCCCTTCGAGCAAGGAGAAGTCCATGAGCACCCTGATGGAGATGCCCCAGGTCGTCGAGTGTTCGATCGACGGCTGCGGATACAACCACGAGCACGGCTGCCACGCCGGCGCCGTGACGATCGCCGCGCACGGCAGCGAGGCCGAGTGCGCCACGTTCATCCCCCTCACCGCCAAGGGCGGCCTCGAGAAGGTCATCGCGCACGTCGGTGCCTGCCAGCGCGGAGAGTGCTCGCACAACGAGTCGCTCGAGTGCAACGCCTCCTCGATCCGCGTCGGGGCCGGCCCGCAGGGCGCCGACCACGCGGACTGCCTGACCTACAGCCCCCGCTGACCCTCGCGTCCTCCCCCCGACGCGATTCCTCCACGACGCCCCGCTCGTCCCTCGCCGGACGGCGGGGCGTCGTGGCGTGCTGGGGGCCTCGCCGGGCGGCCGGAGCGCCCGACGACCGCGTGGTCTAGCGAGAGAGGCCGGGGCGCCTAGCGAGAGAGGTCGTGGAGCATCTTCGCCGCGTCGGCATGCTGCGCGGGAAGGGGCTCGACCCAGATGCGGGGCGGGCGCCGGAGGATCGCCGTCACGCCGAACGTGAGCGCGATGCGCTCGATCCTGTGCCGGAGCTCCGCGCGGACCGGCCCGACGTCGGCCGTGCGAGCGCAGAGCGCCGCGTAGATCCCGCCACCGAGCGTCGCGACCGGGTGCCCGAGGCCGAACGTCTCGGTCAGCACCTTGCCCATGGCTGCCGCGCGGGCGACCTTCTGCCAGCCGTCGATGCGTTCGACCGCGACGTCCACCAGGACGAGGCAGTGCGTCGCGGAGGCCGGGGTCCCCAGGCGGTCCGCCTGCCCGTACGTCTCCTGGAGGCGCTGGACGAGGTAGGGGACCGTGACGAGCCCCGACCGAGGATCGGTCGTGGGCGGCGCGCCGGGGATCACCTCGTTGCCCACGGCCCACCCTGTGCTGACTGCCCGCAGCACGCGAAGGTCGGGAGCGGTGCCCCAGAGGTCGAACAAGCAGGTCAGGTCGTCGATGGTCTCGCCGATGCTGATCCCGTCGCGGCCGCGGGCCTCACCGAGCCGCTCGGCCGCAGCGGCCGGGCAGCGGGAGTCCGTGAGCGCCTCGACGAGCGCCTCGACGGCAGGGTGGTACCAGTCGCCTGGCCGCAGCCAGACGCTGTTCGTACTGGCCGCCTGCCACTCGTCGAGCAGCGAGGCGACGGCTGGCTCGGGGTAGCCAGGTCGTAGGTCCATACCCATGAGACGTGTGAGCCCCGTGCTCATGACGCGACAGCGGCGTCCTGATTCTCTTTCATCCACTCGACACACCGACGGACATGCAGCACATTCCGTCGGTTCTGTCATCCTGACAGACGGACAAGACGGGCGAAACCGCGTTGAGACGTAGATAACACCACCAGTTTTCCCGTCTAGGATGAACGGGAGAGCCTTACCTGACGAGGTGAGGCGGAGTCAGAGGCGGTAGGGCATGACGCAGGTCGACACGTCGAGGGACGACGCCCCGACGAGCGATGCCGAGCTGATCACCGCTGTACGCGCGGGAGACTACGCGGCATTCGGTGCGCTGTACGAGCGGCATGCCGCCGCGGCGCGCACCGTGGCGCGCCAGTACGTGCGCTCGGGCTCGGACGCCGACGACATGGTGTCCGAAGCCTTCGCCAAGGTCCTGGGCATCCTGCAGTCCGGTGGCGGACCCGACGTGACGTTCCGCGCCTACCTCTTCACCGTCGTCCGGCGCCTGTCCTACGACCTGTCGAACGCGGGCCGACGCACGCAGCCCACCGACGACATCGAGACGTTCGAGAGCGCGTTCGGACCCATGGCGTCGACCGAGGACCCCACGCTCCTGGGGTTCGAACGATCCGTCGTGACCAAGGCCTACCAAGGTCTGCCCGAGCGATGGCAGGCCGTGCTCTGGTACACCGAGGTCGAGGAGATGAACCCGGCCCAGATCGCACCGCTGCTCGGCCTCACGGCCAACGGTGTCTCGGCGCTCGCCTACCGGGCCCGCGAAGGGCTGCGCCAGGCGTACCTCCAGCAGCACCTCACGGGCGCGAGCAGCGCCGGGTGCGAGAACGTCAACCCGCTGCTCGGGTCCTACGTCCGCGGCGGTCTGGCCAAGCGGGAGACCGCCAAGGTCGACGCCCACCTCGAGGAGTGCGGTGAGTGCCGCGCGCTCGTGCTCGAGCTCGGTGACGTCTCGCACGGCATGCGCGCCGTCATCGCCCCCCTGGTCTTCGGGGCGGCAGGGCTGGGCCTGGTCGGGACAGCTCTCCCGCTCACCGGAGGTGCCGCGGTCGGCGCAGGCGCCGCAGGGGCCACGGGCGCGGCCGGTGGTGGCGCCAGCGGCGGTGCTGGCAGCGGCGCAGCGGGGGCCTCCGGCTCTGGCGCCGCTGGTTCAGGGGCCGCGGCGGGCAGCAGCGGTGCGGCTGCCGGGACCGGCGCCGTGGGTGGTGGAGCCGCCGGAACCGGCGCCATGGGTGGCGCGGCGGCGGCCGGTGCGGCTGCCACGAGCGGCGGGCTGGGCGCAGCCGCAGCCGTCGGCGCGAGTGCCGCGGTCGGCACCGGAGCTGCGGCCGCAGCCGGCGCGACCGGCCTGGCGGCCTTCATCGCCGCGTCCCCCTTGATCGCCGCAGCCGTCGGCGTCGTGGCGGTCGCGGCCGTGGGAGCCGGCGTCGTCGCGGTGTCCGGGGGCTTCTCGTCCGACCCGCCCCCGAGCGCCGGGGCCAGCCCCGACCCGTCGCAGAGCCCGTCCGGCTCGCCCTCGGACTCTCCCACGGGCACCCCGAAGAGCGAGGCCCTGCCCGCCCCGGGGACCGATCCCACCTCACCGGCGAACACGGCGCCGCTCGACAGCGCGCCCGCCGAGGCCTCGAACCCCGCGGAGCCTGCCTCGAACGGGAGCGGCTCGGGGGCTGCGGGCTCCGGAGAGACCGCTACGACGCCCCTCACGCCGCCGAGCGTCCCGTTGACGCCGGTCGACCCGTTCCCGGGCGCTCCGGACCCCGTCCTGCCTGTGACCCCCGCTCCGCCGGCCTCCCTCGACCTGGCCTTCTCCCCGCTCACCCTCGCTGCCCGTGCCCCGCAGGACCTGGCCCTCACGGCGTCGAACTCGGGTGGCACGTCGGCCGAGGAGGTCGTGGTCGACGTCCTGCTCCCGCCGAACGTCTCGGTCGTGACGTCCGCGGTCACCGCGGGCAGGGGCGTCGTCCCGGCGATCCGGCTCGCCGCGCTGCCGTGCGGCCCGGCGACTGCGCAGGACGGCGGGTCGTCGCTCGTCACGTGCTCGGTCGGGGTGCTCGCTCCCGGGGAGAAGAAGGACCTCGTCATCACCGTCCAGGCCTCGCGCGGCGGGAGCTACACGTTCGGTGGTGCCGTGCACGGCAAGGGCCTGAGCCCGGTGAAGACGACGTACGCCCCGGCCCCCGTGCCGTCGTACGGCGCCGAGATCGACCTGACGACGCCCGTCGTGGGAGACCTCCTCAACCCGGGAGCGACCGCGGTCCGCCTCACGGCCCACAACTCCGGCGACGTCGACGCCCAGGGGGTGAGGTTCTCCCTGGGCAACCTGCCCGACGGCGTGACCGCCAAGCCGCTGACTGGGGGCTGGGCCTGCACGCCGAGCGGCGGATCGCTGACGTGCGCGAACGACGCCGCAGCGCTCCACGCTCCTGACGCGAACCAGAACGGCGGCCCTCCCGTGTCGCTCGACGTCCAGCTGCTCGCGGGCGACGGCGTGAAGCAGTCCACGACGGGCCTGACGTTCTCCGCGACCACGTCCTCGGCAGGCCGGACCCTGAAGGACTCCGCGAGCGCGGACCTGACGGTCGGCGAGCCGTGGGCCGGGGCCGCCGGAACGGCCCCGGGCGGGGGGACGATCGTCCCGTCGTGCACCGACGGCACGGCGAGGATCGCCGTGGACGCCACGAACACGACCGCCTACGACGACCTGCACGTGACCCTCGGCGCCGGCGCGGTGTCCTCCGAGGCCGTGCCGCTGCGTCGTGGTGCCAGCACCGTGCTCACGGTGTCCCACGACCTGCGCGTTCCCGCGCAGGGCGCACCGGCGACCCTGAACCTCGAGACCACCGTCGACGGGCAGACGTTCAGGACGACGGTCGACGCGGGTTCGGTCGGTCCCAAGGACTGCTTCGTCCCGCAGTGGCTCGCGAGCGGCGACGTCACGACCCGTACGGTCAACGAGGCAGGGACGATCGGCCTGGAGGCCGACGTCACGAACCGGACCGGTCGGCCCCTCACCGTGCAGGTCGACGGCATGACGCCGGTCGGTCAGGAAGCCTCTCGCGGAGCCGTGACGATCGCTCCGCAGACCACGGTGGCGTTCGCGAGGGCGACCGGGGTGAAGGACCTCCCCGCGGGTGTCCTGACCGTGCGCCAGCACCTCTCGGCCCCCGACGAGCAGGGCGACCCCGGCGAGTACGACTCGCAGCTCACGGCCGGCTACGCCGCAGCACGGATCGCACCCGCGAGCCCGAAGCCGACGGTCGGGCAGTGCACGTACGACCCGGCCGCTCTCACGTCCTCGGCTCCGGTGACCCTGGTGTTCGACAACACGGCGTCGACGCTTGCGGTGTCGTTCACCGTCGCGGGCAGGGACGACCTCGCTCGTGAGGTCGCGGCGGGTGCGAGCGCCAAGGTCACCGCGTCCGTCGGGTACCAGGGCGCAACGTTCGCCGTCTCGGCCGACGGCCGCCAGGTCGCGACGCACGCGCTCCCCGCCACGAGCTGCTACGTGCCGAACTGGTCCGCGCAGCAGTCCGCGAGGTCGGAGGTCGTCGACCAGGCGATCCGCATCGTCGGCACCTACACCAACACGTCGCCCGGTCCCGTGCAGGTCGGCATGAAGACGAGCTACGGCGAGGCCAAGAAGGTCGAGGTGCCCGCAGGGGCGACGAAGGAGTTCGTCGTCCCGGTCGCGGGGACGCGGCTCCCGCCAGGGGCGGTGGAGTTCCAGCAGTCGCTCACGGCCGACGGCGTGGTCCGCAGCAGCACGGTCACCGCCCGGTACGAGGCCGCGCGCTACGAGATCTACGCCCCGACCGTGGGTGCCCCGATCCTGGGCGTCTGCTTCTTCGAGGACAACGAGCAGCAGTCGTACCGACCGGTGACGTTCGTCTACGACAACATGGCCTCGACCGCCGCCGTCACGTTCCACGTCGAGGTGAACGGTGTGCTCGCACCCGAGACGAAGCGTGTGGTGCAGGACCAGAAGAGGGTCCAGCTCAAGGTGCCGAACGTGCCCGAGGCCGGCGCGACCTACCGCGTGGTGGCGGACTCCGGGCAGTCGTGGACGTTCGAGGTCGCCGGGCAGACCTGTCTGCCGACCTGGCACTGGACCGAGGCCTACCGGGTGGGCGACCGCGTCGCGTACGAGGGGCGGAACTACACCGCGACCCAGCGGAGCGTCTCGGTCGCGCCGAGTTCGCTGCTCGGTCCGTTCTTCTGGCGTGACGAGAGCCGCGGCTGAGTCACGGGTGCACGACGAAGGGCCCCCGGCGCAGCGCCGGGGGCCCTTCGCGGTCGCGGACCGGTGGCGGCCGCCCTCCTCAGTCTCTGGGGCGTGCCGCCCGGGGCTCGCCCTCGACGGGCACCGCGAGCGGCGCGAGGTGGTAGGACGCCAGGTCCGTGGCGGCGGTGGGCGCGCTGCCGGCACCGAAGGGTGAACCGCCGAGCGCCTCGCGTCCGTGCGGCGTGAGCCACCCGGACAGGTCGGGGCCGTCGGGGACGATCCCGCTCGGGTTGAGCTGGGAGTGCACCCGGTAGTAGTGGTGCTTGATGTGCTCGAAGTTCACGGTGTCGCCGAACCCGGGCGTCTGGAACAAGTCGCGGACGTATCCCCACAGGACCCTGTCCTCGGTGATCTTGTTGCGGTTGGTCTTGAAGTGCCCGTGGTAGACCGCGTCGAACCGGACCAGCGTCGTGAACAGGCGCACGTCGGCCTCGGTGATGTGGTCACCGACGAGGTAGCGGCGCTCGGACAGCCGGTCCGACAACCAGTCGAGCCGTTCGAAGAGGATCCCGAACGCCCTGTCGTACTTCTCCTGCGAGTCGGCGAACCCGGCCCGGTACACGCCGTTGTTGACGTCGAGGTAGACCTTCTCGGCGACGTCGTCGATCTCGTCGCGCCACGCCTCGGGGTAGAGGTCGGGGGCGCCCGGCCGGTGGTACGCGGTCCACTCGGTCGACAGGTCGAGCGTGATCTGGGGGTAGTCGTTGGTGACGAGCAGCCGCGAGGGGACGTCCACGAGCGCGGGCACGCTCACCCCGCCGTCGTCCTCGGGGTCGCGCGCGAGGTAGTGCTCGGCGAGGAAGTGCGACCCGAGCTCGGGGTCGACCCCGTCACGGTCGAGCGTGAAGCGCCACGACCGGGAGTCCTGGATCGGGTCGACGACGCCCAACGAGATCGCGTTCTCGAGCCCGAGCAGCCGGCGCACGATGATCGACCGGTGCGCCCACGGGCACGCGAGGCTCGCGACGAGCCGGTAGCGACCGGGCTCGACGGGCCACCGGCCCTGGTCGTCGCCCTGCCCGCCGGGTGCCGACGTGCTGTCCGCGGCGATGCGGTCGGTGAAGTGCGGGCCGCGGCGCTTCCAGCCGCGGGGGACGGGATTCGTTCCGGTGGTGTCGCTCATGGACCGAACCTACGCCGCGCCCCGGGGGACCGCAGCGACCCGGGTCACGGGGCGGGTGTGACGTCCGTCCGGACCGGTCGCAGACGCGACCCGACCACCCGGGACGTGCCGTCGTCGTGCACCTCGACGAGGACCGTCACGGTCTGCGTGACGGTCCACGCGGACAGGCGCGAGCCGGGTGGGACCGTCCCGAGCGTGCTGGTCGTCGGGGTGGGCGCCGTCCAGCCGCCCGTGAGCGTCACGGACTGCGTGCACTCGACGGACGCGAGGGCGAAGATCCCGTCGGTGGACGCGAGCCAGGCCGCGGCGGGGGCCTCGTAGGCGCACGAGCGGTCCTCGGTCCCGCTCTCGACGGACAGGTCGGCGACGGGGAATCCCTGGGTGTGCGCGGTCGCGAGCTGGTCGGCGTGGGTCACGTCGAGGGTCGCCGCGGCGGTGCCGGTACGCGCGTAGGCGAGCACGTCGTCGAGCGCGGCGTCCCCGCGGGCGCGCGTGCCGTCGTCGGGCTCGACGGCGGACCCTCCCACCAGCACGGGCTGCGGGAGGGCGACGGCCGGGTCGGTCGCGAGCTGGTAGGCCAGCAGCCACGGGGCGTCCGCGGACGCGCGGGTGAAGAGCGTGGTCTCGACGAACTCGCCGTCGGAGGCCGCCGGGTCGCCCTGCGCGCGCAGGGAGTAGAACCAGTCCGCGGTCCCGGCCTCCGGGGCCGCGAGCGTCCCGGGCACGGACGTGTGGGGCGCGACGGGGGCCGCTGCCTGCGCGGTCTGCGCGGCGAGGGCGAACGCCGACGACCGCAGGACGGGGCCCGTCTCGATGCTCGCGAGGGCGCCGGCGTCACGGGCCGCGTTCGCGGTGTTGCGCGTCGCGGTGAGCGAGGCGAAGACGGTCGTGGCCGCCGCGCGGTCGATCACGGGTCGGCGCACCTGGGCGGGGGCCGCGGCGACCTCGGTGCCCACGCACCCCGACAGGAGGCCGAGCGTGGCGAGCGCCCCGATCATGCCCGCGAGGGGACGGTGGGCGGGTCGGAGCACGGGCACGACGACGGGGACCTCACAGGACGGGGCGGGCGGGACGCCCTCATCCAACCGTGCGCGAGGCGCTCGGCCAAACTCGTCGCGCGTCGGTCCGGTGGGGGTTCGTGCTGCCGGGCCGGACGGGATCCCCCCACGAGACCACGAACGTGCGACCCGGCAGCACTGGTCCTCAGGCGGCGTCCCCCGAGCCCCTGAGGACGACGTGGGTCTGCGGGTCGAACCGGTAGCCGAGCCCGCGGACGGTCGAGATGACGTGCTGGAGGCCGAGCTTCTCGCGCAGCCGGCGCACGTGGACGTCGATGGTCCGGCTGCCGTCGCGCACCGCGTCGGCCCCCCAGACGGTCGACAGGAGCTCGCCCCGCGTCACGACGCGGTGCGCCGAGCGGTAGAGGTGCGTGAGGAGCTCGAACTCCTTGTGGGTGAGCCGCTGCTCGGAGCCGTCGACGGTCACGCGCCGGCTCGCCGGGTCGATCACGACCCGCGGGAACGGCGACAGGGCCGCGAGGCGGTCGCGGAACGCCTCGACGTCGCCGAGCGGCGCGAGGTCGGGCGCGGGGACGGGGACCTCGGCACGGCGCGCGGCACTGCGGCCCCGCGCCTTGCGGCGCCCCTCGTCGACGAGGTGCTCGTGCCGGTCGGTCGCGGGCTCCGACAGGGTCAGGGCCGTGTACGTCTCGGCATCGGGCAACCACTCACGGGCGAGCTCGCCGAGAGCCTCCGCGAGCTCGACGAGCTCGGCCTGCGGGTGCTCCCCGGTCGCGGCGTCGACCCCGACGTACAGGACGAACCCGGGGTGGGTGCGGCGGTGGGGTGCGTGCGGACGAGGGGTCTTCTGGGTCAGGGTGGACATGCGGCGCTCCGGGGGTCTTTCCGCTCGACGGCCGAGGCCGGAGCGGCGCCGACGACGGTCGGCAGGGTTGTCAGGGGGCTGAGCGAGTCAGGCCGGACAACAGACGCCGGAGGGCATGCTGACGCTCGGGCGCCGGTCGGCGCCTCGGGAGCTCAGCGAGGGGGTCATGTGGCGAGCATGGCAGCGACGCGCAGGGTCGCCAAGGGCAGGAGCCAAGAATCTCACAGGATGAGACGCAAAAATGAGACGGACGTGGCGCCGTCGGGCATCGTGGGTGCGGGGCGACGCGGCAGGCCGGCCGCCCCGCGCCCGGGGGGCGGGTCTCAGACCACGCCGTAGAGGCGGTCGCCCGCGTCACCCAGGCCGGGCACGATGTACGCGTTCTCGTCGAGGCGCTCGTCCACGGCGGCCACGACGAGCTGGACGTCGACCCGGTCGCCGACCGCCTTCTCGAGGACCTCGATGCCCTCGGGGGCGGCGAGCAGGCACACGGCCGTGACGTCCCGCGCACCGCGCTCGAACACGTAGTCGATCGCCGCGACGAGCGTCCCGCCGGTCGCGAGCATCGGGTCGAGCAGGAACACGTGGCGACCCGTCAGGTCGTCCGGGAGGCGGTTCGCGTACGTGACGGCCTCGAGGGTCTTCTCGTCGCGCTGCATCCCCAGGAAGCCGACCTCGGCCGTGGGCAGCAGGCGGGTCATGCCCTCGAGCATCCCCAGGCCCGCACGCAGGATGGGGACGACGAGCGGGCGCGGCTCGGCGATACGGACCCCGACCGTCGTGGTGACCGGGGTCTCGACCTCGTGAGGCTCGACCCGGACGTCCCGCGTCGCCTCGTAGGCCAGCAGGGTCACGAGCTCGTCCACCAGGAGGCGGAAGGTCGAGGAGGCGGTGTCCTTGTTGCGAAGGACGGTGAGCTTGTGGGCGACCAGCGGGTGGTCGGCGACGTGCAGGCGCATGGTTCGAGGGTACCGCCCGGTAGCCTCGGGAGCATGGTCCCCGACGACGTCGCCCCCGCCGCAGAACCCGGTCCCGTCGGGCTCGACCTGCCCTGGGCGGCCGGCACGTTCCCGCCCGACACCGTCGCGGCCCGCCGTGCCGTGTGGGACGAGCTCATGGGGCTCGCGCTGCACGAGGCGACCCACGCCCTGGCCACGGGAGACGTGCCCGTCGGGGCGCTCGTCGTCGGGCCCGACGGGCGGCTGCTCGGCCTCGGCCGCAACCGGCGCGAGGAGATCGGCGACCCCACCGCGCACGCCGAGGTGCTCGCGCTGCGCCAGGCCGCCGCGACGCTCGGCTCGTGGCGCCTCGAGGGGTGCACGCTCGTCGTGACGCTCGAGCCGTGCGCGATGTGCGCGGGTGCGACCACGCTCGCCCGCGTCGAGCGGCTCGTGCTCGGCGCGTGGGACCCCAAGGCCGGGGCGTGCGGGTCCGTGTGGGACATCGTGCGCGACCGTCGCAACCCGCACCGCGTCGAGGTGGTCGGCGGCATCCGTGACGTCGAGTGCGGCGACCTCCTCCGGGAGTTCTTCGAGACGCAGCGCTGAGGGCGGGCGCGCACAGCAGCCAGGCTGATGTTCACGTTGCCATCGTGACGGATGTTTACGTTGACATCGCCAGTTCGTCAACCTAGCCTGACCGGATCAGCCGCGGCGCCGCGGCCTTCCACGGTCGAGCGCCGCGGACACGCACGAGACGAACAGAGAGGTTCGCAGCATGCAACGTCGCATCATGCGGCTCGCGGTAGCACTGGTCACGATCGGGCTCACGACGTCGGTCGTCAGCCCGACGTCCGCCGCCCCCGGAGCGCCCCCGTCCCCCACGTCCACCACGGCCACGCCAGGAACGGTCTCGGTACTGACCGGTCCACAGCTGTCGGCGTCGTGGGACGCGCCGCTCAGTACGCGCGGTCGGTACGTCGTCGACGCCGACGGGGACCGGTTCAAGCTCAAGTCCGCCAACTGGGACGGCGCGCAGGGACACTGGAACGGCAGCGGCGACAGGAACGACCCCGCCAACCACAACAGCGGCATCAGCTACGACATCCCCATGGGCCTCGACCGCGTGCCGATGGCGACCCTCATGAGCGACTTCCACGGGCTCGGGCTCAACAGCATCCGACTGTCCTACTCGAACGAGATGCTCGGCATGACCGCGCCCGTGCCCGACGTCGCGGTGACGGCGAACCCGCAGCTGCGAGGCAAGACACCGCTGCAGGTCTTCGACGAGGTCGTCGAAGCGCTCACGGCCGACGGGTTCGCGGTCATCCTCAACAACCACACCACGACGTCGCGCTGGTGCTGCGGCGCCGACGACGGCAACTCGAAGCCGTACAGCAGCCAGACCATCGAGAAGTGGATCAGCGACTGGGTCATGCTCACCGAGCGCTACGAGGACAACCCCCGCGTCGTCGGGATGGACCTGCGCAACGAGGTGCGCCGAGACATCCTGGACGACCCCAACTGGGGCATGGGCGACAAGAACGACCTGTACAAGTCCTACCAGCAGGCCGGTGTCGCGATCCAGCGGGCCAACCCGGACGTGCTCGTGATCATGGAGGGCATCAACTGGCAGGGGATCCCGCTCGACGGCCTGTTCCACGACCGGCCGCACCTCAAGCCCGTCGCGAACCTCTCGAACACCCTCCCGTACCCGGACAAGCTCGTGTACGCGGCGCACATCTACGCCTACACCGGACCACAGCACACCGGCGCCACCGGGCTCGGCGAGACCCACGACGCGCGCTACCGAGACCTCAGCGCGAGCGAGCTCGCGGCCGAGGTGAAGAGGGCCGCCGCGTTCGTCAACACGGCGAACCAGCACTACACCGCCCCCGTGTGGTTCAGCGAGTTCGGCATCGGTTCCTCCGACGAGACGAGCGCCCTCGACAAGGCGTGGTGGGCGAACTTCACCGACATCCTCGTCGCCAACGACAGCGACTTCGCGGCCTGGCCCCTCGTGGCCCACGCCACCGACGACGGCACCTTCGTCGACAGCTACTCGCTCCTCGCCTACAAGACCGACGGCACCCGGCTCAGCATCGCCGACGACTGGCGCTACCCGCAGTGGACGAAGCTCGTGACCTCGGACGGCAAGACCGGGCAGGTCGCGCGCGCGGCGCGCTGGAACATGCTCGGCAGCGGCAGTCACTCGCCCGACACGAACGCCTCGGCTCTCATGAACACCCGGCCTGACTGGGACTCCGGCAGGTGGAAGGGGAGCTGCCCCGACTCCCAGCGGCTCGTCGGTGTCGCTCGGAGCACCAACCGAGCGCTCTGCACCGACAACCTGCAGCCCGCGCTGACCGACGTCCGCACGATCGTCAAGGACGAGTCGACCGTGCAGACGGACTGGGCGAGCGGGTACGACAAGCTGCAGTGCCCGGCCGGGCAGATGGCCGTGGGCTACAGCCTGACGATCGGGACGACCAACAAGTGGTCCACCTCGAAGCTCCTGTGCGGCCAGAGCGCGACGGCGCTCCCCGCGAGCCAGGGGCGTCTCGTGTGGTTCGACCAGGGGGACAACCGGCCGGTCGGGGGCGGCTCGACCGCGAGCGACTGGGCGCCCGGCAGGTACAAGGGCCAGTGCGCCGACGGCGAGTACGTCTCCGGAGTCGCCTTCACGTGGCGCTGGAACCACGGGGGCGTGCCTGACGCCCTCCTCTGCAAGCCGCTGAGGTGAGGGGATGACGAGGGGGCCGGGTTGCACGAGCGACCCGGCCCCCTCGTCGTCTCGTCGTCAGGTGAGCGGCGGCAGACGGACCTCGTGCAGCACCGTGCCGGCGAGGTCGCGCATGGTGAGCACGAGCTCGTCGGCCGACGCCGAGCCGTCGATCCACGCGGCGGCCTCGTCGGAGGTCGTCTCGGCATCCGGCCCGCCGCTGATGAGCTGCGCGTACGGGAACTCCTCGGTCGCGGGGAGCGAGGCCTGGTAGTGCGTGTGCCCCGACACGATCACCTGGGCCCCCCACTCGACGAGCGTGTCGTGCCACGCGTCGCGGCTCCTGCGGCTGAACCAGTCGTAGCCGTCGGCGTCGTAGTCGACGACGGTCTCGTCGATCCACCGCAGCGGGATGTGGCAGAAGACCACACGGTAGGGGGCGTCCGCGATCTCGGGACGCGCCGTGACCTCACGCAGCCACCGTGCCTGCTCGGCGCGCAGCGGCTCGA
Source organism: Oerskovia gallyi (assembly GCF_014836745.1). Lineage (NCBI taxonomy): Bacteria > Bacillati > Actinomycetota > Actinomycetes > Micrococcales > Cellulomonadaceae > Oerskovia > Oerskovia gallyi. The sequence goes on along the minus strand of NZ_JACSQE010000003.1, from coordinate 318,753 downwards.
ACGCGACGCGGCCCTCGAACGTCGGGTGGTCGTCGGGCTTGTCCTCGCCCGTGTGCAGCACGATGCACGCGACCGGCCCGACGCGGTACGCCGTGAACGGCCGCCCCTCCGGCGTGGCGACGAAGTCCTCGAGCTGGTACGCCCACGTGCCGCGCACGTCGTGGTTGCCCACGACGATCGCGAGAGGCCGGCCGTCGCTCACGTCCAGGCCCGCAGGGTTCAGGACGGTCGTGGCGAACTCCGCCGGGTCCGTCCAGTCGTTGCAGAGGTCGCCGTTCCAGACGAGCACGTCGACCTCGGGGGTCGCCTCGTGCAGCGCCCTCAGGGTGTCGTCGCGCTGGTGGGTGTCGTTCCACACCGCGAAGCGCGCGTCCTCGGACGCACCGTCGAGCGTGCGCACCGATTTCCAGGCGCTCTCGTGCCGAGGGGACGAGGCGTCGACGGCCTCGGTGACGGTCCTGACGCGCAGGGTCGAGCCGTGCGGCAGGCCGTCGACCCGCACGCGCAGCACCCGGGCCCCCTGGGGCACCATGCCGAACGCGTCGCCCGAGACGGTGCCGCGCGAGCCGTCGGCAGCCTCCCACTCGACCCAGCCACGGGACAGCCTGCTCACCCCCCAGACGACCTCGAACCCGTCGGGGCGTGGAGCCATCACGACGGGAGGGCTCGTCACGAGCGCGCCGGTCATCTGGGTCTCATGGGTGGTCGTGGTCGTCGCGGTCATCGCGCACCCCCGAGGGCGAGCACGAACCGGAAACGCAGGTCGTCGTCGAACCACATCGTGAAGTTCGTTCCCCAGACGTTGTTGTGCAGGTTCACATGGAGGCCTTTCTCCGGATCGGGGACGGTGTTGTCGAAGCGTAGGAGCGCGGGGCGACCGACCGCGACGAGCGCCGCGTCGAGCGGGCGCAGCGAGAACGTCCGCGCCGCGGTGTGCACGACCGCGTCGACCGCGTGCATGCTGCGGTTGCCGTTGCGCACGACCGACCGCGGGTCGACGGGCGTGCCGATCTTGGTCAGACGCCAGTCACCGGGCTCGGTGCGCGGACGGAAGCCCAGCCAGCTCGCCTCGGGGAGACGGGAGGCGTCCTTGCCGCGGAGGTCGAGGGTGACCGCGATCGGTCCCGGGGCGTCCGGGAAGCGGTAGCTCAGCCGGATGGCCCGTGGCCCTCCCCAGGTCTCGCACGCGACGTCGGGCAGTGCGAGCCGCAGGGACAGGACCGTGTCGGTCCCGTCGGTCCGGCGCTCTGCGGCCACGAGGCGGGGCGCGAAGGTCGTGGCCGGGAGACGATCGGCGATCGCGAGACCGGGCTTCGACTGGTCCGGCACCGCCCAGCAGGCGTTCTCGTCGAGGTCACGGCAGTACTCGCTCATCCAGCGGGCCTCGTCGCGCTCGTCGAACGTCTCGTAGCGGTAGGCGCCGAGAGGATGCTCGGGCCCTGCCCACTGCGTGCCGTCGGCGTCGACCAACGAGACGAGCGCGCCGTCGTCGCCGACGCGCACGCGGTAGGCGCCGACCTGCAGCTCACCGTCGAGGACGACGGGAGTCCCCGTCGTCCCTGCGCCGCTGGCAGGACGGGTCTCGGCGATCGCCGCCTCGGCCTCGGCGCGGAGACCGGGGGAGAGCGCCGCGAGCGCGCGGTCGACGTGGGAACGCTGCTCGGCCCAGGAACGCTCGAACGCCGCGTACCCGAGGCCCTGAGCGCTTGGGTGCTCGGTGTGCGCCCAGGCGTACTCGTCGAACGCCGCAGGGTTCGCCGCCGGGTCGACGACGTCGGCCGCGCGGGCGCGCTCGAAGTCGGTCTTCTCGTAGTTCACGTAGTCGGGGAGGTAGGTCTTGAGGTCCTCGCCCCACGTGTGCTCGGGCACGAGCAGCAGACCGTCGCTGAAGGCGTCGCACTCGACCGTTCCGGGCACGAGCGCGCCGGAGGCGACCCACTCGGTGCGCAGGCGCAGCAGCGCCCGCAACCGTGCGGTCTGCACCGGGTCGCTCGCGACGCCGTGGATCCAGGAGTCGCCGATCTCCTGCTCGAGCACGGGCAGGCTCGTCCGTGCGGCGACCGCCTCCCGGCTGAACGCGTCGAGCGTCGACGCGATCACCCGAGCACCTGGGTGCGCGGCCTGGAGGTCGGCGAACAGCGCCTCGACCTCGTCGACGGGCGGGGGACCGAAGTTGTCTCCCGTGTGCGCGAGGTGCAGGGCGTGCGTGCCCCCGGGCACCACGGCCACGCCGAGCTCGGTCGCCCCGTAGCTCTGCGCGTAGTTGACGACCACCTCGCTGCCGTCGGGGGCGCGCCAGACGAAGAACTCGGGAACCTCGGGCACGGCCGAGGCGCCGTTGACGCCGAGGTGCAGGAAGTCGAGCCCCGCCCGGGCCAGGAAGGGCACGAGCCCGATCGTGTGACCCGGGACGTCCGTCATCTTCGCCGCCCGCGTCCGGTGGTCGAAGCGCGCGTCGAGCGAGCGGCCGATCCCGATGCCGTGCTCGACGAGGCCGGCGTCCATGAGCTCGGTGTGGGTGGTCATCGGCAGCCCGTGCCAGGTCACCTGACCGGCTCGGATCGCTCGTTCCAGGGCCGCGCGTTCCGTGGGGTCGCCGAGGCGGAGCGCCTCGTGGATCAGCCAGGAACCCGTGGTCCACACGAACCGAGCCGGGCCACCCCGGCGTTCGAGCTCCTCGGCCAGCGCGATGGCGCGCGGCAGGTACTCGTGGACGTACCGGTCGGTGACGTTCGCGGCGGTGTCGGTGAACCCCAGGTCGAGGTGTGTCTTGAAGACGACATGGACGGTGGTGATCATGAGTGCATCCAGACGGCGGTGTCGGAGGGGAGGGGGCGGTCGAGGGCTCGGCGCCGACGCGCTCGCTGGGCGAGGCGTGCCGGGCGCGCGGGGTGGGCCGCCGCCTGCCCCACGTCGTCGGTCCGCGGACGCGCTCCCGGGTGCGCCCGCCCAGGCCTCGTGACCGGGTCCTCAGGGTCTGTCGCCAGCATTCGTTACTCCTTCGTGACGTGCGGTAGCTCCAGGCTGTTTGCGTAAACATCATCGTTGCTTATATCGTGCTGGGAACGCAAACACCCACGAAGGAGTGCGGTCGCGAATGTCGAAGAAGTCATCAGTTCACGAGGCGGGCAGCAGGCCGCGCATCGCTGTCGAGCACCCATCGGTCGAGCCGTCGGCCGGCGGGGCGCCCGCGGTCCTCGCGCGAGTCCCCGCGACGGGAACCGCGTCACCCCCTCGGCGCCGCATCCGCCGCGACTGGGCGGGCTGGTGGTTCGTCGGGCCGTTCATGCTCGTCTTCGCGCTCGTCTTCCTCGCGCCGTTGTTCTACGCGATCTACCTCAGCCTCTTCCGCGAGACGCTCATGGGCGGCAACTCCTTCGTCGGAGTGGCGAACTACGCGCAGGCCTTGGCCGACCCGAAGTTCTGGGGGGCCATGGCAAGGGTCGCGACCTTCCTCCTCGTGCAGGTCCCGATCATGCTCCTGCTGGCTCTGTTCGCGGCTCTCGCGCTCGACAGCGCGCGCCTGCGATGGGTGCCGTTCTACCGGCTGTCGATCTTCCTGCCCTACGCCGTCCCCGGGGTCGTCGCGGTCATGATCTGGGGGTACATGTACGGCTCGCAGTTCGGCCTCGTCGCCGACCTGAACCACTTCTTCGGGGTGGAGCTGCCGTCACCGCTGGCCTCGAACCTGATCCTGGTCTCGATCGGCAACATCGTGACGTGGGAGTTCGTGGGCTACAACATGCTCATCTTCTTCTCCGCGCTGAAGTCGGTGCCCCAGGAGCTCTACGAGGCCGCCGAGATCGACGGCGCCGGGACGTTCCGCACGATCTTCTCGATCAAGCTCCCGTCGATCCGGGGGGCGCTGGTCATCGCCACGGTCTTCTCGGTGATCGGCAGCTTCCAGCTCTTCAACGAGCCGTCGATCCTGCAGACCCTCGCGCCGAACTCGATCCCGTCGTACTACACGCCGAACCTCTATGCCTTCAACCTGTCGTTCGCCGGCTCGCAGTTCAACTACGCGGCAGCGATCGCCATCATCTCGGGAGTCATCACCATGGTAGTGGCCTACCTCGTCCAGCTCGGCGGCGAGAAGAAGGGGGCCGGGGCGTGAGCGCCGTCGGCACCGGACGCCGGTCGGTCCGCACGCCGAGCCGTCTCGCGAGCGGTCGCCTGCCGGGGGGCGCGGCGCGCGGCGCGCGAGCGAAGCCGCGACACAAGCGACCCTCCCTCCTGCTCGGCCTCCTCATGACGCTGATGATGCTCTACTGCCTCGTACCGCTGTGGTGGCTCGTGGTGAACTCGACGAAGACGATGGACTCGCTCTACAGCTCCTTCGCGTTCTGGTTCAGCGGCGAGTTCTCGCTCTTCCAGAACGTCGCCGACACGTTCACGTACCAGGACGGCATCTTCCTGCGCTGGCTCACGAACACGCTGTTCTATGTCGTCGTCGGCGCCGGGGGAGCAACTCTGCTCGCCACCCTCGCGGGGTACGGGCTGGCGAAGTACAAGTTCCCTGGCCGCAAGTGGGTCTTCGCGATCATCCTGGGCGCGATGGCCATCCCCGGCACGGCGCTCGCGGTCCCGCAGTTCCTGCTCTTCAGCGGACTCGGACTGACGAACACGCCCTGGTCGGTGATCATCCCGGCGATGGTGAGCGCGTTCGGCCTCTATCTCGTCTGGGTGTACGCCCGCGACGCGATCCCCGACGAGCTGCTCGAGGCGGCACGCCTCGACGGCGCCGGAGAGATCCGCATCTTCTTCGTGATCGCGTTGCGGCAGCTCGCGCCGGCACTGATCACGGTGCTCATGTTCGCGGTCGTCGCGACGTGGAACAACTACTTCCTGCCGCTCATCATGCTGAGCGACGCGCAGTGGTACCCGCTCCCGGTCGGACTGGCGCAGTGGTCGGCGCAGTCGAGCTCGATCGGGGGCCAGGCCATCCCTCATCTCGTCATCACGGGATCGCTGCTGACCGTCATCCCCATCTCGGCGGCCTTCCTCTACCTGCAGCGCTACTGGCAGTCAGGGCTGACCGCCGGGAGCGTCAAGTAGTCCGGTTCATCCGGTACCAGAGATCGAACACCAACCGCAAAGGAACTACCTCGATGAAGAGAATCTCCACTCGCCGGTGGGGGCGCCTCGGTGCCGTCGTCGGCACCGGTGCCCTGCTCGCCGGCGTGCTCGCGGGCTGCGGCAGCGGGACCGCCGGGACCGACAGCGGCTCGACCGACACGGACGCGGCGCTCAAGGAAGACGTCACGCTCACGTGGTGGACCTGGTCGGACGACACGCAGGTGATCGCGGACGGCATCTCGAAGGAGTACCCGAACGTCACGTTCGACGTCGTCAAGCTCGAGAACCCGGACGCCGTGGTCACCAAGCTGCAGAACGCGATCAAGGCGGGCAAGGGCGCGCCCGACCTCGTGCCGGTCGAGTACCAGACCCTGCCGCAGCTGACCCTCGGCAAGGCGCTCGCCGACCTGAACGGCTACGGCCTCGAGACCTACCAGGACGCGTTCACGGCCTCGACGTGGAACGCCGTGAACGTGCAGGACAAGCTCGTCGCGCTGCCCATGGACTCCGGCCCGATGGTCATGATCTACAACAAGGACATGTACGACAAGGCGGGCGTGACCGAGGCCCCGGCGACCTGGGACGAGTTCGCGGCGGCGTCGCAGGCGATCCACGCAGCGGACCCCGAGGCCTACATCGCGAACAGCGGTGACGCGGGCTTCTTCACCAGCATGATCTGGGCGTCGGGCGGGCAGCCGTTCCGGACCGACGGCGAGAACGTCACGATCGACCTGCAGGACGACGGCACGAAGAAGTTCGCGGACTTCTGGGGCGAGCGGCTCACCGCCGGAGAGCTCTCCGGCCTCTCGACCTGGTCGGACGAGTGGTCCAAGGCGCTGACCCAGGACAAGCTGGGCACGCTCTTCATGGGCTCCTGGATGATCAGCGGGATGGACGACTACGGCCCCGCGGGCAAGTGGCGCGTCGCCCCGATGCCGACGTGGGACGGCGAGCCGGCCTCCGCGGAGAACGGTGGCAGCGGCCTCGCGGTCACGGAGCAGAGTGCGAACAAGGCGGCCGCAGCGGGCGTCCTCAAGTACCTCGCCGAGGGTGACGGGCGTGCGCTGCTGAACTCGACGGGCTTCCCGTCGACCGTCGCGGACCTCGCCGACCCCGAGTTCCTCGACCACCCGTTCGAGCCGTACGCGGGCCAGCCCGCCAACCAGGTCGGTGCGGCATCTGCGGCCTCGGTCGTCGCCGACTGGCAGTACCTGCCGTACCAGGGGTACGCCAACAACGTCTTCGGCGACTCGGTCGGCAAGGCGCTCGGATCGAACGGTGACCTGAACGCAGCGCTCCTCGAGTGGCAGGACACGCTCGTCGCGTTCGGCAACGAGCAGGGCTTCAGCGTCAACAAGTAGCAGCCTCGCACCAACCCGCGGGGCAGCCGCCGTCACGGTGGCCGCCCCGCGGACCATCCCACGACCTACAGGACGATGCATGCCCAGCTTCGCCGTCGGCGAGACCGACTTCCTTCTCGACGCCGCGCCCTTCCGGATCCTCTCGGGTGCCCTGCACTACTTCCGCGTGCACCAGGACCAGTGGAGCGACCGGATCCGCAAGGCGCGTCTCATGGGACTCAACACGATCGAGACGTACGTGCCGTGGAACGAGCACGCGCCGGTACGGGGCGAGTTCCGGACCGACGGCCTGCTGGACCTGGGCCGCTTCCTCGACCTCGTGCACGCCGAGGGCATGCGCGCCATCGTGCGTCCGGGTCCGTACATCTGCGCCGAGTGGCACGACGGCGGGCTCCCCGGGTGGCTCGTCGCAGACCCGACGATCAAGCTGCGTTCGAGCGATCCGGCGTACCTCGAGGCCATCGCCGAGTACCTCGAAGAGGTCTACGCGATCGTCCGGCCGCGCCAGATCCAGCACGGCGGACCTGTCGTCCTCGTGCAGATCGAGAACGAGTACGGCGCGTACGGCGCCGACCGGGAGTACCTGCGGCGTCTGACGTCGATGACCCGCGACCTCGGGATCGACGTGCCGCTGACCACGGTCGACCAGCCGAGCGACGAGATGCTCGCCAACGGCAGCCTCGACGAGCTGCACCGGACCGCCTCGTTCGGTTCGCGGGCGACCGAGCGGCTCGCCACCCTGCGCCGGCACCAGCCCACGGGGCCGTTGATGTGCTCGGAGTTCTGGTGCGGTTGGTTCGACAGCTGGGGCGAGATCCACCACACGTCGTCCGCCGAGGAGTCGGCACGCGAGCTCGACGAGATGCTCGCGGCGGGGGCCTCCGTGAACGTCTACATGTTCCACGGCGGCACGAACTTCGGGTTCACGAACGGCGCCAACGACAAGGGCACCTATCGGCCCATCGTGACCTCGTACGACTACGACGCGCCGCTCGCCGAGGACGGCACCCCGACCGAGAAGTACTGGCGTCTTCGCGAGGTGATCGCGAGGTACGCGCCCGTGCCCGAGGAGCGTCCCGAGGTCCGGCGCGATGCTCCGGTGCTCGGTGTCCGCTTCGACCAGAGCGCGCCGCTGCGGTCGGTCCCGGTGATCGACGCGCAGCCGTTCGACCACCTTCCCGACGCGACCGAGCTCGGCTCGACCCGGGGCTTCACCTGCTACTCGACGACGGTCGAGCACGGGGGGCTCCTCACGTTCTCCGAGGTGCGGGACCGTGCCCAGGTCTTCCTCGACGGCGCGCTCGTCGGGACGCTCGACCGTGAGCTCCACGAGCGGATGCTGCCTCTGCCGAGCCGTGCCAGCGGCGAGCTCACCGTCCTCGTCGAGAATCTCGGCGGCGTGAACTACGGGCCACGGCTCGGCGAGGCGAAGGGCCTGATCGGTCCGGTCACCCTCGACGGCGTGGAGATCACCACCTGGGTCGCAGGGGGCGTGCGTCTCGAGGATCTCGAGCCGATCCGGGACGCGCTGTCGCGCGCCGACGACGGAGGGGACGTCGTCATCGGCGCGCCGAGCCCGGCGGTCTGCGGACCCGCGTTCGCCCGCGGTTCGTTCGTGCTGGACGAGGCCGCCGACCTCCACCTCGACCTGCGAGGTTGGGGAAAGGGCGTCCTGTGGGTGAACGGCGTCAACCTGGGCCGCTACTGGAGCCGGGGTCCGCAGCGCACCTCGTACGTGCCTGCGCCCGTGACCAGGGCCGGGGAGAACGAGGTGCTGGTCTTCGAGACGATCGGTGCCGCGTCGGCCACCGCGCAGTTCGTCGCGCGTCCCGAGCTGGGACCGACCGAGGCATGACCCTCTCGGTGCTAGGCGCGGCGCACGGGGCCGGTGCTCTCGCGGACGACGAGCCGGGTCGGGATCAGGATCTTCTGCGTCTCGCTCGGTTCGCCGTCGATGATCGAGAGCAGGAGCCTCGTCGCGTGCCGGCCCACGGCGTCGAAGTTCTGGTGCACGGTGGTGAGCGCCGGCCAGTACGACGCCGCGTCGTCGGTGTCGTCGAAGCCGACCACGCTGACGTCGGCAGGAACGCTCCAGCCGTGCTCGTGGATCGCGTGCATCGCGCCGAGCGCCATCTGGTCGTTGGCGGCGAACACCGCGGTCGGTGGCTGCGCGGAGGCGAGGAGCTCGCGCGTGAGCGCGAGCCCCGAGCTCGCCGTCCAGTCACCGACGAGGACCGGGTGGGCGGGGAGCCCGGCGTCGAACATGATCTGGCGGTAGGCCGCGGCTCGGCGCTTGGCCGAGAAGGAGGTCGAGGGGCCGGAGATGTGCACGATGTCGCGGTGCCCGAGGTCGAGCAGGTGCTGCAGCGCGATCTGGGCGCCCTGCTCCTGGTCGGTGTCGACGATCGTGTAGGGAAGGTTGGCGTCGGAGTCGACGATCACCAGGGGCAGGCCGGCCGTGAGCTTGAGCTCGTCGAGCGAGTCGATCTTGGCCGACATCACGAGGATGATGCCGTCGACGGCCTGCTCCTCGAGCCGGCTGAAGGCGCCCGCGACGTCGATCTGCGTCGGATCCTTGACCGGCAGCAGCGTGGTCGTGTACCCGGCGGCCTCGGAGGCCTCGGCGATGGCGTTGAGCGTGCGCTCGGTGCCGAGCGTGGCGAGGTTGAAGGTGACGAACCCGATGCTGCGGAACCGGCCCGACTTCAGGTTGCGTGCCGCGCTGTTGGGCCGGTATCCGAGGGCCCGCATCGACGCCTGCACCCGCTCACGGGTCGCCGGTCTGACGTTCGTCTGTCCGTTCGCGACGCGCGAGACGGTCTGCGCGGAGACACCGGCATGCTTCGCGACGTCGTTGATCGAGGCGCGGGGCCGGGCAGGAGAGTCGGCTCCGGACGGTGTGTTCGATGAGGGCCTCATGATGACGCAAACACTAGCGGATCCCGCTCGCTCCGTCCCGTGCGGTATCGAGACGGGCGCCGACCGCACCACCCACCCACGGAAAGGTCCCCGATGACCACCCAGCAACCACTCCTCGGCCTGATCCTGCGCTCCGGTGGAGTCATGCTCGCGCTGGACCTCGCAGACGGCGCCCTGCCCTCGATCGTGCACTGGGGTGCAGACCCGGGGCCGCTCGACGAGGAAGCCTTCGACGCGCTGTGGCAGACCGCGGTCCTGCCCGTCGGTGCGAGCGAGGTCGACGTCCCGGTGCGGATCGCGATCCTGCCGGAGCACGCGCGCGGTTGGATGGGCACCCCAGGAGTCAGCGGGTCCCGGGCGGGCGCGGCCTGGTCGCCGCTCTGGCGCACGACGTCGGCGCTGCTCGACGGGCGCGAGCTGCTCGCACCGACGGCTCCTCGTCTCGTCGAGCAGGGGAGTGGTGCGCTCGTCGTGAACGCCGTCGACGACGCCGCCGAGCTGAGACTGACCCTCACCGTCGAGCTGTCGGTCGCGGGGGTCGCGCGCCTGCGCGCCGAGGTCGAGAACACGGGGGACAGCCCCTACCAGCTCGACCAGGTCCTGCTCAGCATGCCCACCCCGCCCGTGGCGAGCGAGATCCTCGACCTGGCCGGTCGGTGGGGCGGCGAACGTGCACCGCAACGCAGCACGGTGACGGTCGGGACCCATCGTCGAGAAGGTCGACGCGGTCGTACCGGGCTCGACGCGGCGACCGTGCTCTCGGTCGGCACGCCCGGGTTCGGCTTCGGTCACGGTGAGGTCTGGGGGGTGCACACCGGGTGGTCCGGCAACCACGTCCACCAGGTCGAGCGGGTCCTGAGCGGCGAACAGCTGATCGGTGGCGGCGAGCTGCTGCTGCCCGGAGAGGTGCGCCTCGCCCGGGGGGAGCGGTACACGAGCCCGTGGGTCTACGGCATCTACGGAGCCGGCCTGGACGACGCCGCGCGGCGCATGCACCGGCACCTGCGCGCCCGCCCGCAGCACCCTCGCACGCCCCGCCCCGTCACGCTCAACGTGTGGGAGGCCGTCTACTTCGACCACGACGTCGACACCCTGCGAGACCTCGCCGATCGTGCGGCAGAGCTCGGCGTCGAGCGATTCGTGCTCGACGACGGCTGGTTCGGAGGCCGGCGCAACGACCGTGCCGGTCTGGGCGACTGGTTCGTCTCGCCGGACGTCTGGCCCGAGGGGCTGCACCCGCTCGTCGATCACGTGCGAGGGCTGGGCCTGCAGTTCGGGCTGTGGTTCGAGCCCGAGATGATCAACGTCGACTCCGAGCTCGCGCGCGCACACCCGGAGTGGATCATGGCGACGGGCGGACGCCTGCCCGTCGAGTCACGCCACCAGCAGGTCCTCGACCTCGGGATCCCCGAGTGCTACGCCCACGTCCGTGACGCCATGTGCGCGATCCTCGACGAGTACGACATCGCGTACATCAAGTGGGACCACAACCGCGACCTGGTCGACGCGGGATCGGGACCCGACGGCCGCCCTGGCGTGCACGAGCAGACGCTCGCCTTCTACCGGCTCGTCGACGAGCTGAGGTCGCGCTACCCGGGTCTCGAGATCGAGTCGTGCTCCTCGGGGGGCGGCCGGGTCGACCTCGGTGTCCTCGAACGCACCGACCGCGTCTGGGCGTCCGACGACAACGACCCCCTCGAGCGCCAGCAGATCAACCGGTGGACGGGTCAGCTCGTGCCGCCCGAGATGATCGGGGCGCACGTCGCGTCGGGCGCCTCGCACACGACCGGGCGGGTCCAGTCCCTGTCGTTCCGCGCGATCACCGCCCTGTTCGGGCATCTCGGCGTGGAGTGGGACCTGCGAGCGGCGAGCGCCGCGGAGAGTGCCGAGCTCGCCGGGTGGATCGCCTTCTACAAGGAGCACCGTGCGCTGCTGCACGGTGGTGAGGTCGTGCGCCTCGACCACCCGGACACCTCGCTCACCCTCCACGGCGTCGTGGCCCCGGACGGGGCGGAGGCGGTGTACTCGTACGTGTCCCTCACGCGTGCCGCGGTGGCGAGCCCAGGACGTGTCCGGCTCCCCGGGCTCGAGCGTGGCGGGACCTACCGCGTCGAGCCAGTTCTCGTCGGAGGCCTCCCCGACGGTGCCGACCCGGCGCCGTGGTGGGCGGGCGGGGCGGTCACGCTGAGCGGGGCGGTCCTCGCCACGGTCGGCGTGGTCATGCCCGCGCTCCGGCCCGAGCAGGCCGTCCTGATCCGCGCGCGGCGCGTCGCCGACGCTGCCGGTGACGTCGCCGACGCTGCCGGTGAAGACATGCCGGGGTCGGCAGGGTGACCGGGTCCGTCGTCCTCGTGGTCCTCGGGGCCGCGCTGCTGCACGGCACCTGGAACGCGATCGCCAAGGCCATCCCCGCCCGGCTGGTCTCCTCGACCTTGATCGCGCTCGTGTACCTCGTCGTCGGAGGGATCGGCTGCCTGGTCCTGCCGCTCCCCGAGTCGTCCGCGTGGCCCTACCTGCTGGTGTCGGCCGCCGTCCAGACGCTCTACCTGCTGCTGCTCACGGCGGCGTACGCGACGTCGGACTTCGGTAGCGCGTACCCCCTCACCCGCGGAATCGCCGTGCTCGGCGTCACTCTCGTCTCGACGCTGTTCCTCGGGGAGCGGATGACGGCGGCGCAGCTCGGCGGGGTCGCGGTGGTCGCGCTGGCGCTGCTCACGCTGGCCTGGGCGCCGAAGGGGCGCGCGAGCACGACGGGCACGCTCATCTCGGTCGTGGTCGGCGTCACCATCACGGCGTACTCGGTGCTCGACGGCGTCGGGGTACGCCTCTCGGGGGAGCCGCTCAGCTATGCGGCGTGGCTGTTCCTGCTCCAGGGGGTCTCGATCCCCGTCGTCTGCCTGGTGCTGGCCAGGGACAAGCGCGAGTTCGCCCGGGGACTGCGCGCGCACGCCCCGATGGGTGCACTCGGTGGCGTCCTCTCGCTCGCGGCCTACACGATCGTCGTCTGGGCGCAGTCGATCGCGCCGCTCGCGGTCGTCTCTGCGCTGCGTGAGACAGGCGTCCTCGCCGCAGGTGCGATCGGCTATTTCGTGTTCCGCGAACCGTTGAGCGTGCGGCGCGTCACGGCGACGATCTGCGCCGTCGCGGGGATCGTGGCGATCCGCCTCGGGGCGTGAGGGCTCGGACGCCCTCGTCCGCCGGCGACATCAGAGCCTGTCCGCGAGCTCCTCGAGCGTCTCGGAGACACCGGCTTCGAGCTTGATCGTGGCCAGCGGGTCTCCCCGGGTCGCGCCGCGGTTGACGATGACGACGGGCTTGTCGGTCTTCACGGCGTGCTTGACGAACCGGAGCCCGCTCAGGACGGTCAGCGACGAGCCGGCGACGAGCAGCGCGTCGGCGGCGTCGACCATGGCGTAGGCCCGCTCGACCCGCTCTCGTGGCACGTTCTCGCCGAAGTACACGATCTCCGGCTTGAGCATGCCGCCGCAGAACTCGCACGCGGCGGGCACGAAGTGGGCGGTCGACTCGATCACGGCGTCGGCGTCGGGCGCGGTCTCGACGTCGTCGAGGTCGCCGATGCTGTCGAGGAAGTGCGGGTTGAGCTCGGTGAGCCGGTCGGCCAGGTGCTCGCGCGAGATGACGCGTGCGCAGGACAGGCAGATCACGCGGTCGTAGCGGCCGTGGAGGTCGATGACGTTGCGAGAGCCCGCGTCCTCGTGGAGCAGGTCGACGTTCTGCGTGATGATCCCTTCGAGGACGCCGCGCTCCTCGAGCCGGACCAGGGCCTTGTGCCCGGCGTTGGGGTGCGTGCGGTGCACGCGCTGCCAGCCCACGTGGTTGCGCGCCCAGTAGTGGCGGCGGAACGCCTCGTCCCCGACGAACTGCTGGTAGGTCATGGGGTTGCGGGGCGGAGAGTCGGGCCCGCGGTAGTCGGGGATGCCGGAGTCGGTCGAGATGCCCGCGCCCGTCAGCGCGGTGAGCCGCTTGCCGCGCAGCAGGTGGACGACGTCGTCGATCGTGGGGCTGGTCGCTGGGGTCGCGGGGGTCTGCGGGGGCACGATCCGAGCGTACGACGGCCGCGGGAGGGGTTCCACAAGGAACGGTGTGAGGTGCGGCGTCCCGGGCAGGAGGTGGCGCGGGAGGCGTCACGGGAGCTCGCGACGAGCCGGAGCGGACACCCGACAAACCGAGGAAAAGCACCGAGTAGGACGCCCGTCCAGGGGGCAAATCGGGGCGTTCGACCCAACACGCCCTCGTATTGGTTAAGACCCTTGGCAAAGGGTTCTTTCGGGTCTACTGTGCGAGGCGTCCGAACAAAGTTCCGGGCGTGCCCGGAGGAGAGCAACGAGGCCCTCACATGCAAGACACACCCAGACGCCGGCTCGCGCCGGTGGCGATCGCCGCAGCCGCGGTGCTCGCCGCTTCCGTCGTGGTGGCACCGGCAACCCAGGCCGCCGCGACCCAGTCCGTCGCTTCTGCCAAGCCCGCCACCACCTCGTCGTCCGCAGGCCCTGACGACATCAACGGCTACCGCAGCGTCGGCTACTTCATGGCCGACGGCCCGATCACGCGTGACTTCCACGTCGCGAACCTCGTGTCGACCGGGGCGATCAAGGACCTGACCCACCTCAACTACGCGTTCGGCAACGTCACGACCGACCTCGTGTGCGACATCAACCAGGTGCCCGGAGAGGGCGACGCGCAGAACGACTTCCTGCGCCTCGTCCCGGCCAAGCAGTCCGTGGACGGGAAGGCCGACAAGGCCGGCCAGGCGCTCGCGGGCAACTTCAACCAGCTCCGCAAGCTCAAGGCCGTCAGCCCCGACACCAAGATCCTCGTGTCGCTCGGCGGCTGGACCTGGTCGGACAACTTCTCCGAGGCCGCGTCCACGGCCGAGGGGCGGACGAAGCTCGTGAGCTCGTGCCTCGACATCTACATCCGGGGCAACCTGCCGCAGATCGGCGACAAGGGGGGCCCGGGAGCTGCGGCCGGCATCTTCGACGGCATCGACATCGACTGGGAGTGGCCGGTCACCGGGGGCGAGACGGCGAACGCCCGCCCCGAGGACAAGGAGAACTTCCTGCTCCTCATGGAGGAGTTCCGCACCTCGCTCGACGCGCTGGGCGCCCAGAACGGTCAGGACTACCTGCTGACGGGCTTCGCCCCCGCGGGTGGCTGGAACGCCGGCCAGGGCGGATGGCTTGACCCGCGGCTCTTCGCGGTCGTCGACTTCCTCAACGTCCAGGGCTACGACTTCCACGGCGGCTGGGTCCCCAACAAGACGGGCCACCAGGGCAACCTGCACCCGGACGGCACCGAGAACTGGGGCCTGGGCCTCGACGGCGCCATGGGCATGTACGTCAACGCGGGCGCGGACCCGCAGCAGCTCAACGCGGGCCTCGCGGCCTACGGCCACGGCTGGTACGGCGTCGCGGACGGCAGCGCGGGCTGGAAGCCTGCCGCGGGCTACATCGGCACCAAGACGTACGCCGAGCTGCGCACGGTCGGCAAGGCGTACTTCGACCCGACGATCGGCGCCTCGTGGCGCTACGACGGCGACCAGTGGTGGAGCTACGACGACAAGGCGTCCGTGAACGCGAAGGCCGAGTGGCTCGCGGTCCAGGGCTACGGCGGCGCCATGTGGTGGGACCTCACGGGCGACTACAAGAACGAGCTCGGTTCGACCCTCGGTGCGACGCTGCGCGCGTCGACCCCCGGCCCGCAGGTCGGCGCGCAGTGCGCCGCCCCCTGGTACGGCTCGGGCGTGTACACGTCGGGTGACGTCGTCTCGCACGACGGCGCCGAGTACAAGGCCAAGTGGTGGACGCGTGGCACGGCCCCGGCCGCGACCTCGGGCAGCCCGTGGCAGAAGATCGGTCCGTGCGGCACGGCCCCCGTGGTCGAGGTCGTCAAGTGCGCCCCGGCGTTCTCGCTCGAGGCCACGTACTCGGGCGGCGCGGTCGTCTCGCGTGCGGGCGTGAACCACACGGCCCAGTGGTGGACCCGTGGCGAGGTGCCCGGGAGCGACGTCTGGGGTGCGTGGGACGCCGGTCGGCCCTGCTCGGCCTGATCTGCGTGAAGGTCCCGGGTCGGTCCGGGACGGCCAGGGGCGCCGCACCGTCGGATGC
>NZ_JACSQE010000003.1:268677-303259 GCF_014836745.1 Oerskovia gallyi | reverse complement strand
CCTCCTGTGCTGTCGTGACGTCGCTCTCAACTATACCGCTTGTGTGAACTACCGGCGCGTGCAACTATTTAGGAGTCGCTCGAGCCGGTCGAGCCACCGGTGCCGGGCCTGCGGCCGCCGCCCGTGCCGCCCGTGCCGCCGCCCGCGAACTCGCCCGCGACGGCCGTCGCCGCCTGCGTCGCGCCGTCGGTGGTGCCGTCGGACGAGAGCCCGGCGTCGTCCGGGGCGCCGAGGGTGCCACCGGTCTGGACGACGTAGGTGGCACCCGTCTCGATCTCGGAGGACGAGTAGACGACGTTCTGCGTGTCCTTGGTGACTTCGTAGGACACGAGGGTCGTGCCGTCCTCGGCGAGGACGTGGACCACGGTCCCGGCTGCGGCGCTCTGGTCGAGGTTCGCGGCGACCCAGCCTTGCGACGAGTCGGTGTCGGGGGCCACGGCCATGCCCGAGCTGCCCGCGGCGAGCAGCGTGCCGCCCGAGATCGTGAACGTGCCGTTGACGTCGAGCGCACCGTTCCCCGCGTTCGTCGGCCCCTGGACCACGGTGGTCCCGCCCGTGATCTCGAGCGAGCCGTTGCTGTCCAGGCCGTCGCCGCCCGCGTCGACCACGAGCGTCCCGCCCGAGATCGTGAGCGAGTAGTCGCCCGCCGCCTCGCCGCCCGGTGCGCCGCCGCCCTGGCCGCCCGCCTGCCCGCCGGGAGCGGCGCCGTCGGGCATCTCACCGGACGGCATCTCGCCGTCGGGCCTGGCCGGGGGAGCGTCGGCCGTGCCGTCGCCGGGGACCGTGCCGTCGGGCGGGGTGGGACGCTCGCCGTCGGCCGGGGGAGTGACGTCACCCGGCGCCTGGCCGTCCTGCGCCGTGCCGGTGCCCGTGGTGTCGGTGCTCGTCCCGCCCGCGGCGTTCACGCCGTCGTCGGACGCGGTGACGCGGACGTCGCCGCCCGCGAGCGTGATCGTGGCGCCTTCGAGGCCCTCGACCGACTCGCTGACCGTGAGCGTGCCGGCCGTGATCGTGAGGTCGCCGTCGGCGTGGACGCCGTCGTCGCCCGAGGCGAGCGTGACGTCCCCGCCCGAGACCGACACGGCGCCGTTCGAGTGCAGGCCGTCGTCCGCGGCGGCGACGTCCACGGTCGCGCTGCCGCCGACCACGACCCCGACGTCGCCCTTGATGCCCTTGGCCGAGGCGTCCTCGGCGACCTCCGTGCCGGGCCCGCCCGCCGCGGCGATCGTCACGGTCGCGTCCGCGACGATCGCGTCGGTCTCGGCCTGGATGCCGTCGTCGCCCGACGTGACGTCGAGCGTCCCGCCGAGGACCGCGACGTAGCCCATGGTCTCGTCGTCGGAGTTCGTGGACTTGAGGCCGTCGGCCGCCGCTGTCACGGTGACCGACGCGTCGTCGGTCACGACGAGGTAGTCCTTGCCGCGGAGGCCGTCGTCGCCCGCGTCGACCGTGAGGTCGCCCCCGGCGATCACCAGGCCGTCCTTGCTCACGATCCCGTCGGTCGCGGCGCTGACCACGTCGAGGGAACCGGTACCGCCGATCGTGAGGTCGGCCGAGGAGAACAGGGCTGCGTCGGGCTCGTCGGTGCTGCCGTCAGTCTCGGTGTCATCGTCCGCGTCGACCGTCGTCTTGGTCGCCTCGAGGTGGTTCGTCGAGCCGTCGGCCAGGACCACGACCGCGGTCGCGGCGTCCTCGACGACGAGCGCCGAGGTCGTCGAGGAGGTGATGCTCGCGCCGTCGAGCACGAGCCGCACCACGCCGTCGCCCGACGAGGCCACGACGAGCCGCCCGTCGGTCAGGTCCCCCGTGACGCGGTAGGTGCCGGCCTGGGTGATCGTGACGGTCGAGCCGTCCACGCTCACGCCGTCACCGTCGGCCTGGGCCGAGTCGCCGTCGAGCGTGACCGCGACCTCCTCGGACTCGTCCCACGAGAGGTCCTCGTCGTCGGCCCCCGAGGAGTGCGGGTCGGCGTTCGCGGCCATGGCCTCCTCGGGGGTCAGGCCCGCGACGGCGGTCGAGGCCGTGGTGGCAGAGGCCGCGTCGCTCGTGGTGGTGCTCGTGCCGGTGTCCGCCGAGCAGCCGACGAGCGCGGCGGCCGTGAGCGTGGCGGTCAGGACTGCGGTCGTGGCGGTGGTGGGTCTACGGAGTCGCATCAGGTGCTCCTGTCGGTAGTGGTGGTCAGGGAGGGTTCGACCCAGCGGCGGACGACACGTCGCCACGGGGTGCTCGGCAGGTCGGGGCGCAGGACCGCCAGACCCGTGCCGTACTTGGAGATGCGCTGCGGCCGGTGGCCGCTGCGCCAGAGCAGGTGGTCGAGGCACGACGGCGTCGACCCGGTCTTGGTCTCGACGACCACGAGGTCGGGGACCGCCGCGACGCGGCCCGCGGGCGTGCCCTCGTCGAGCAGCCACGTCAGGCCCGTGTCGAGCGTCGCGCGGGCCGCAGGCGCACCGGGTCTCGTCCCGGGAAGGAGCAGCGTCGAGCGCCGGTACCTGGTCACGAGGCCCGCCGCGAGCGGCAGTTCGGCCCCCTCGGGGATCGCGGCGCCGTCGAGCGTCGCCGACACGAAGCCCCGGCCCTCGCCCAGCTCGCAGCGGCCCGCGAGGTCGTGCGCCACGCGGTCCTTGACGGTCGAGCCGCGCGCGGCCCGCGTCTTGACCTCGAGCCACGCCTCGCCCGAGTCCAGGTAGGTCCGGGTGCGGACCTTGAACCGCCGCCGACGGCGGTGCGCGGCCAGGTGGAAGCTCGTCAGGTCCGGGGTGTCGAAGTACACCGACTCGTAGGAGAACTCCCGACGGCCGTCGACGTCGAGCACCCGCACGCCCGGCTCGCGCTCGGCCAGGTCGGCCAGGACCTCCCGTGCCTGCGCACGGCGCAGGACGTACTTGCGGTCGATCCGGGTCTGGAGCGACGCCGAGGCGACGAGCTCGTCGAGCGACACGGGGCAGAACCCCGCGAGTGGCGCGACGAGGGTGTCGGGCGCGGCGCCGTCGGGCAGGAGCGTGGTCATGCCGACACCCGGGCGGCGGGCCCGGCCGGGGCGGTGAGGGCCGCGGCGACGTCGGTCGCGCTGCTCGCCGCGACGCCGCCGCCCGGGGCGACCTCGAAACGGACGTCGACCAGGGTCGTGTCGTTGACCAGGTCGAGGCGCTGGACCGACGCCGAGTGCACGTGCGCCCCCAGGAGCTGCTCGAGGTAGGCCACGAGGCCGGCCTCGTCGGGGAAGGCGCGGTCGAGCAGGACGACCTGGCTGCGGTGGCGCCGCAGCAGCCGCGGGTGGTCCGCGACCGCCATGACCACGAGGATCAGGGCGCCGCCCGCGACGCCGAGCCAGCCCGCGGTCGCGCCGAGGCCACCCAGGAGGCCCAGGGCGAGGGCGGCGAAGTAGTACGCGACCTCGTGCTGGCTCAGCTCGGTCGACCGCAGCCGGATGATCGACAGGACGCCGAAGAGGCCCAGGCCCAGGCCCGCGCCGACCGTGCTGCTCGCGAGCGTCGCCGCGACCGCCAGCACGCCCACGTTCACGCCCAGGTAGGCCACGACTAGATCACGGCGCCGATGGCGCGGGAAGTAGAGGCCGAACGTCAGGACGAGCACGGCGACCAGGTCGACGAGGTACAGCGCGAGCTGTGGGGGCTGGGTCACGGGTGACCTCCAGGTGACGGGGAAGTGAACTCCTCCATGGAGCCGCCCGAACCTGTGAGATCGCTATGGCACGGGGTAGGTGAGGATGTGAGTCTGCGGTGCCCGTCGCCGAGGTAGACCCGTGTGCGCGAGGTAGGACTCCGGGAGGTCTACCTCGCGCACACGGGTCTACCTCGTGCCCGACGGCGGGCCCCGGCTCGCGGCGTTCGACGTCCGATTCGGTCCTCACGCCCTGAGCGGGTATCCTTCTGCAGCCGGGACTTCCCGGCTGGGTAGCGTGTCCGAGTGGCCTAAGGAGCACGCCTCGAAAGCGTGTGTGGGTGAAAGTCCACCGTGAGTTCGAATCTCACCGCTACCGCAAGCACGAAGGGTCCCGACCAGTGGTCGGGGCCCTTCGTCGTTCCCCCGGCGAGCCGTCCTGCTCGCGGTGAGACGGTCCCTGCGAACGCACCTAGGGGCTGGTCCGGACCGACACGTCCCCGCTCTTCAGGCCCCTCTCGAGGCAGGCCAGCACGCGCTCGACGTCGTCCAGGGTGGCTCCGTCGAGGAACGGGGCCGAGACGTGCGAAGTCGGCAGGTCCAGGCTCATGAGGCCCTCGCCCAGCGCGGCATCGTCGAGACACTCCTGCCACGCGTCGCCCCGTGGCTGCGCCACGCCCACCGTCCAGGGCCCCTCCGTCGGGACGTCGTCGAGCGCTGGGACGGTCGCCCCCGGCGAGCAGGCGCCGAGGGCAGCTGCGGCGACCAGCACCATGAGCGCGGCTCGGCGTCGTCGAGGAACGAGCACGGTGACCTCCGGTCGGCGAGGGGCGGTTGCGGGCCATCATGGCCGACGGGCGCCGCCCTGACCAGCGTCGCCGGCTACCCTCGCTCCGTCCCGACATGGTCGGTTCGCCCGAGATGAACCAGCCGGTCGGGCCCATCGGTGGAAGAGTGTTCCCGTGACCTCGAACGACGCCGACAGCGCAGACGACCAGCCGAGACCGTCCGGTGCGTTCGCCGCAGCCCCCGACGCCGACTCGGTCTTCCCTGCGCGTCCCGCGCCGGGACCCGGTGAGGGAGCGCCCGCGAACAGTGGCGACGCGACCGACCCGGCCGGCCCAGCCGACCAGCCCACGCCCCAGCAGCCCGCCGACCACGACACGGAGCACGGGACGCACCACGACCCGGCACCCACCCGCCGCCGCTGGTCGTTCGCTCGCGAGGTCGGGATCATCGTCGTCGCGGCGCTGATCATCTCGTTCCTCATCAAGACGTTCCTGGTCCAGCCGTTCGTCATCCCGAGCGAGTCGATGGAGGACACGCTCATCAAGGACGACCGGGTCCTGGCCTCGCGCCTGGTCCCGCGGTTCCTCGACGTGCACCGCGGCGACGTCGTGGTCTTCACGGACCCGGGCGGCTGGCGCGCGGGCCAGCCGCAGGACGAGTCGACGGGGCTGGTCAAGGCGGGGGAGACGTTCCTGACGTTCATCGGCATCCGTCCGGTGGACGCGAACGAGCACCTCATCAAGCGGGTCATCGGCCTGCCGGGCGACCACGTGACGTGCTGCGACGCGCAGGGTCGGGTCTCGGTCAACGGTGTGCCGATCGACGAGACGTACATCAAGCCGGGCTCGGCCCCGAGCGAGATCCCGTTCGACGTGACGGTCCCTGAGGGGTACCTGTTCGTCCTGGGCGACAACCGCCAGAACTCGGGCGACTCGCGCTACAACACCGACAAGCCGGGGAAGGGTTTCGTGCCCATGGAGAACGTGGTGGGCACCGCGGTCGCGAAGGTGTGGCCGCTCGACCGGGCCGCGTTGATGCGCAACCCGGGCAGCGTCTTCGAGGACGTCCCGGAGCCCTGAGCGGCCTCACCCGCACGACGACCCCGCCGCCCGGGCACTCTGACCCCGCATCCCCTAGCGTGGGGGCACTGCCCGCGCGCGGAAGGACTGCCCGTGTCTGAGAGGTCTGCTCGTCCTGTCGGGGACCTGCGTCGCAGGGCGGTCCTCGTCGCGACCGCGGCGGTCGCTCTGGTGGTCGCCGCGGGCTGCACGGGGTCGCCCTCGCAGGACCCGGGCCCGACGCCGGAGCGCCCCACCGCGGGCGCCTCGCCGTCGGAACGGCCCACGCCCACGCCCAGCCCCACACCGGCCCCGACCCCGACCCCGACACCCACGCCCACCCCGACGCGTGCCGCGTCGAACGTGCCCATGACGCGTCTCGCGCCGGGCGAGAACCCGCCGCAGTTCGTCATCTTCTCGTTCGACGGCGCGGGGTGGCACGACCGCTGGACCGAGTTCCGCGAGGCCGCGGCGCAGGTGAACGCGCGGTTCACGGGGTTCCTCACGGGCATCTACCTGCTCACGGACGAGCACCGCGACGCCTACACGGGTCCCGGGCACTCGCCGGGCAAGGCGTCGGTGAGCTTCGGGGGAGACGCGGCGACCGTGACGACGCTCGTGGGCGACCTCAACGCGGCGTGGATGGAGGGGCACGAGATCGGGACGCACTACAACGGCCACTTCTGCGCGGACAACCCGCCGGGCGGGGCGTCGTGGTCGACGGCCGACTGGAACAGCGAGCTCGACCAGTTCTTCGGGTTCTGGAACGGCTGGCAGGAGATCGACGGCCTGCAAGGCACGCCGCCGCTCGCGATCCCGGCGTCCGAGGTCAAGGGTGGCCGGACGCCGTGCCTCGAGGGGAACTGGGACCAGATCGCCCCGGCGTGGGCCGCGCACGGGCTGACCTACGACTCGTCGATCCCGGGCAGCGGCATCGCGTGGCCCAAGCAGGAGTACGGCGTGTGGGAGTTCCGCATGCAGACCACGAGCTCCCCGGCGCTCGGGAACGTCATGGCCATGGACTACAACTTCTGGTACAAGTTCAACAAGGCGAAGAACCAGCCCGAGCGGGCCCCGGAGATCCACGCCGCGGTCCTGGAGACGTACCGCCACATGTACGAGGCGGCCTTCATCGGCAACCGGGCGCCGGTGCTCGTGGCGAACCACTTCAACCAGTGGAGCGGCAACGCGTTCAACCCTGCCGCGAAGGAGTTCATGCTCGAGACGTGCGGCAAGCCGGAGACCATCTGTGCGACGTACCAGGACGTCATCGCCTGGATGAACCTGCAGGACCCGGCGGTGCTCGCCGAGCTCCAGGCGCGCCCGGCGGTGTACTGAGCCGTGGTCACGAGCGCGGGGCTCCTGCTCTACCGGGTCGCGGACGACGGCGCGGTCGAGGTGCTGCTCGGCCACATGGGCGGGCCGTTGTGGGCGCGCAAGGACGAGCGCGCGTGGACGATCCCCAAGGGTGAGCACGCCCCTGACGAGGACCCGCACGACGCAGCGGTCCGCGAGTTCACCGAGGAGCTGGGATCGTCGCCGCCCGACGGCCCCGAGGTCGACCTGGGCGAGATCCGGCAGCGAGGGGGCAAGACGGTCCGGGCCTGGGCGCGCCGGGCCGACTTCGACGTGAGCACCGCGGTGAGCAACACGTTCGAGATGGAGTGGCCGCCGCGCTCGGGGCGCCGGGCGAGGTTCCCGGAGCTGGACCGTGTGGAGTGGGTGCCGTTCGGGCGGGCGCGCGACCTGGTGGTCGCGGGTCAGGTGGCCCTGCTGGACCGCCTCGAGGAGGCGCTCACCGAGCCCTGACGTGCCCGACGACGGAGCGCGCCCCGGGCGACCACCTCTCCGTCGGGAGGTGGTCGCCCGGGGCGCGCGGCGCCGTCGGGCAGGGAGGGCGGGGCCTACTCCGGGAGGCCCGTGACGCCCGTCAGCTCGTTGGGGACGACGTCGAGCGTGGTGCTCGCGTAGACCTCGCCCGACTCGACGTCGACCGCGTGGACGGTCTGGGTCGCGGGGTCGGTCACGTACGCGGTGTGGTCGAGCACAAAGAGCGTGGGGCGCGGGGCCTGCCAGTCGTCGGGCTCGGTCCAGGCGCCCGTCACGGCGATGGTGCGGGTGATCGCGCCCGTGACGGGATCGATGACGCGCAGCGCCCCGTCGGTCCCGAGGACCAGGGCCTCACCGTGCGGGCCGCGGCCGAGCGAGCGGAACGAGTAGCTCGCGCCCGTCTCGACCAGGGCGATCTGCTTGCTCACCGTGTCGACGAGCGAGACGCGGGTGGGGCGTTCGAGGTCGGCGTCGGGGTCGGTCTTGTAGTCGCCGAGGACGACCGGTGACTCCTCCGAGCCGGCCTGGTTGCCGATGCGGCCGTACGCGTCGGCCGACGCGATCTTGGTCAGTACGCCGCCCGCGTAGACGACGACGCCGTCCTGGCAGCCGACGACCACGGCCTCGTCGGACGCGACGGCCTCGCCGTGCACACCGGGGCAGGCGTCGGTGCGGGCGATCTCGTGGCGCGCGCTGTCGAGGACGACGACGCTCGACCGGGCGTCCTCGGTGCCGTCGGTGACCAGCAGGTCACCGTTCTCGAGCTCGACCGCGACACCGTGGTGCGGGGCCGGCGTCGTGTACGTGGTGGTCTTCGGGTCGCCGTCCGCGAGGTCGTGCGGGTCGAACGACTCGACGAGGCCCGAGCCGTCGTTGAACAGGACCGTGCGGCCCGCGTGGCGGACCACGTGCCCGGGGTGGTTCGCGGCGAACTCGGTCGTCGTGAAGGCCGGCTCGGCCGTGTAGAAGTGCGAGTGGTTGCCGTGCGGCTCGCCCCACGTGCCGAGATCGAGGACCCGGAACGCGTCGCCCGCGGAGACGATCACGTGGCGCTCGTCGCCCGCGGGGTTGAGGCGCGTGAAGCCGTCGACGGGCAGGTCGGCGACCTGTTCGAGGCTCGTGCCGTCGAGCACGACGACGCCGCCGTCGTAGCTCAGGGCGATGCGCGGGGTGTCGGTCGCGGCCTCGGTCCCGTGGCCACCCTCCTCGTGCTCGTGCTCGTGGTCGTGCGCTGCTGCGTCGGACGCGGCGGGGGAGCCCTCGCCCGTGGCGCAGCCGGCGAGGACGGCGGCGGGCAGGGCGAGGGCGATCCCCAGGGCGAGGCTGCGGTGTCTGGTGCTGGTCATGGCGTCACGGGACCCCGGCGGGTCCCACCGTCCTTCCGATAGGTGGATGGGTTCCGACGCAGGAGCGGCGGACCTCGCACACCGTAGCAGAGAATGAGAACCACTCTCATTATCAATCGGGACCCGCGCGTGGACCTACGCGTCGCGCACGAGGAACCGCCACGAGCCCAGGCCGCCGACCACCACCACCCAGGCGAGCGCGACGAGCGTCGCCGTCGGCCCGTCGAGCGCGCCCGGACCGGAGTCGAACCAGGCCGCAGCGGCGCGGTCGGGCAACCAGCGCGCGTGCTCGGTCGCGCCCGCGAGCAGCGGGGACACGACGAGGACCAGCGCGAGGACACCGACGAGCGCGGGCACGAGGTGACACACGACCAGCGCCACGGCGTGCGAGAACACCCCGATCAGGACGAGGTAGGCCGTGGCCCCCAGGAGCGCAAGCGCTCCGGCACCGTCCGACGAGGCGGGAGCGTCGAGCAGGCGCTGTGCGACCGTGGCCGCGGCCACGCACGCGCCGAGCGTCGAGATCGCCGCGAGCGCGACCACCCCTGACGCGGCGATGCTCTTGCCCGCGACGAGCAGACCTCGTCGCGGCACCGCTGCCAGAGTCGTGGCGACCTGGCGACCGGCGTGCTCCTGGGAGACCGCCAGCACCCCGACCAGCACCAGGCCCGCCACGACGAAGGGCACCGTCTGGAGCGTGACCTCGACCGCCGAGGCGGGCAGGTCCTGGTCGGCGGCCGCGCCCGCCTGCGCGGCGGCGATCAGGGCGCCGACGACGACGGTCCCCACGACGGCGAGGACCGTGACGGGCAGCGTGCGCAGCTTGTCGAGCTCCGCGGCGACGACGGACCGCAGCCCCACGGCCCTCACGCGTCCCGCCGGGAGAACACGGCACCCGCGACCACGAGGAGCGCCAGGGCCCACCCGGTCATGACGAGTGCGCCGGGTCCGGCGGCCAGCCCGCCGGCGACCGTGTCGACGTCCCCGAAGAGCCTGCGCCCCGCCATGTCCGGGAGCCAGTGCGCGACCGGCGTGAGCATGGTGAGCAGGAGCGACACCGACACCAGAGAGCTGTTGACCACCAGCACGAGGAGCGGGACGACCCCGCTGCGCGTGAAGACCGTGACGGCCAGCGCGAGGAGCGCGGTGAGCGTCCAGTAGAGGGCCGCGCCGAGGCAGCGCCGGACGGCCTCGTCGACCGGGACCGTCGAGGTCGCGGCGTCGCCGATGATCGCCTCGGCGAGGGTGACGCTCGCCGGGATCGCCACCGCTGCGGTCGCGAGCACGAGGAGGGCGACCGCGCCCGCCTTCGCGACCAGGACGCCCCCGCGGCGCGGGACGGCGACGAGCGTCGTGCCGATCTGCCGCCCGCCCCCGGCGTCGGGGCTGTTCGCGGTGAACTCGCTGCTCATCGCGACCACGCCGATCACGACCGCCCCCACGGTCCCGATCGGCATCGACGCGAACGCGGTGTCGAACGCGGAACCGTAGCCCGAGTCCTCGGGACGTCCGGCGACGAGCGCGTCGCGGACACCGACCGCGTTGAGCAGGGTCAGGGCGACCGCCCCGAGGACGGCGACCGCCGCCCCGGTCCACACCGCGGGCAGGGTCACGGCCTTGTGGAGCTCGGCGACGAACACGTTCCACGCCCTCATCGGACCGTCTCCCGGCCGTCGCTCGTGAGCGCGAAGAACGCGTCCTCGAGGGTCTCGTAGCGGCGGGTCACCTCGTCGAGCGTGCCGTCCGCGACGACCCGCCCGCCCGCGATGATCACGAGGTCGTCGGCGATGTCGGCCACCTCGCCCATGAAGTGGCTCGACAGCAGGACCGTGCCGCCCGCGTCCGCGTGCGCGCGGAGCAGGCCGCGGATCCAGCGGATGCCCTCCGGGTCGAGCCCGTTGACGGGTTCGTCGAGCACCAGGGCCTCGGGCTCGCCCAGGAGCGCGCACGCGAGCCCCAGGCGCTGCCCCATCCCCAGGGAGTAGCGCCCCACGCGCGTCCGTGCCGACGCCGTGAGCCCGACCTGCTCGAGCACGTGGTCGACCCGCCGCTGGGGAATGCCGTTGCTGCGCGCGACCCAGGAGAGGTGGTTGCGGGCCGTACGCGAGCGGTGCGCCCCGGAGCCGTCGAGCATCGAGCCGAGGGTGCGCAGCGGGTCGCGCAGGGACCGGTAGGGCCGGCCCGCGACGAGGGCGCGCCCCTCGTCGGCCCGGTCCAGGCCGAGGAGGATGCGCAGGGTGGACGACTTGCCGGCGCCGTTCGGCCCGAGGAACGCGGTCACCCGGCCTGGTCGGGCCTCGAAGCCGACGTGGTCGAGGACGGTACGGGAGCGATGGCGTTTGACGAGGTGCTCGATGGTCAACATGCCCACAGTCCAGCCGCCCGGGGTGCGCAGGTCATGGGGCCAGGGGCCGGACCTGCGGCGCGGCGTCCGACCCCGGTCCCTCGGACCGTGGTCCGATGTGCGCCGCGCGGCGGGTCCCTAGACTCCGGGGGTGGAGACCACCGCTCGACCCGTGCTGCGATCTCGCGTGTGGCCGATCGCGTGTGGCCTCGTGGGCGCCCTCGTCCTCGTGCTCGCGACCCTCGGCGTCGACCGCCCGGTGACGGCCCTCGTCGTCCTCCTGGTGGCGACCGCCGTGACCGCGGGAGTCCTGGCGTGGGCCCTCGTCCGTTCCCGGCGCGAACGCCGCGCGTACGAGGAGGACCTGACGGGCTGGGCAGCGGAACGGGCCGCGCAGGCCGAGCGCCTGCGCATCGCCCGCGACCTGCACGACCTCGCCTCGCACGGCCTGGGCCTCATCACGGTGCGCGCGGCATCGGCGCGCACCGTCCCGGGGCCCGACGGCGATGCCGAGCGCGCGCAGGCTCTCGCCGACATCGAGCGCGCCGGGCGGGACGCGACCACGGAGCTGCGCAGGATGCTCGCCGTCCTGCGCAGCCCGGGAGACGGCGCCCCCTTGCGCCCCGCAGAGACGCTCGACGACCTCCCGCAGATCGTCGAGAGCGCCCGGACGGCGGGCCTGGACGTCACGCTCGACACCGAGGACGTCACGGTGTCGGCAGGTGTGGGGCTCGGCATCTGCTCGGTCGTCCGTGAGGCGCTCGCGAACGTCCTGCGGCACGCGGGCCCGACGAGGGTCCGGGTCGTCCTCACCCGTGGCTCCACGGGGCTGCGGCTGGTCGTCGAGGACGACGGACCTGCCCCCGGATGGGCGCCCCGTCCGGGGGCAGGGGTGGGGCTCGTCGGCCTGCGCGAGCGGGTCGTGGCGCTCGGCGGCTCGTTCGCCTCGGGCCCCTGCGGGCGCGGTTTTCGGGTGGAGGCCGTGCTGCCGGGCGGGCGGTCGTGACGACGTCGGGGCCCGCGGCCTCGGGGGCGCCCGTGCGGGTGCTGGTCGTGGACGACCAGCCGCTGATCCGCCACAGCCTGCGGCTCGTGGTCGACGGCGCGGACGACCTCCACGTGGTGGGCGAGGCGGACTCGGGCGAGGCCGCGGTGGCGGTCGCCCGGCGGACCCGGCCCGACGTCGTCCTCATGGACGTGAGGATGCCCGGTGGCGACGGGATCGACGCCACGCGCCGGATCGTGGCCGACCCGGACCTCACCGGGACGCGCGTCCTCGTGCTCAGCATGTTCGAGCTCGACGAGTACGTCCACGGAGCCCTGCGCGCGGGGGCGAGCGGCTTCCTGCTCAAGGACGCGGAGCCCGCGAGCCTCGTCGACGCCGTACGGCGTACGCACGCGGGCGAGTCGCTGTTCGCCCCGGCCATCCTGACCCGGATCGTCGGGCACTACCTGGACGGCGGGCCGTCGCGCGAACCGGTGAAGCCCCAGGCCCTCACGAGCCGGGAGGTCGAGGTGCTCGCGCTCGTGGGGAGGGGGCTGTCCAACCAGGAGATCGCGCAGCGGCTGACGATCTCGATGGGCACGGTCAAGACCCACGTCGGCAACCTGCTCGCCAAGCTGGCCGCTCGTGACCGGGCCCAGCTCGTCATCGCGGCGTTCGACCACGGCCTCGTGACCGCCGAGCGCCCCTCGCCGGCCGGCCGACCCGCCCGACCCGGCCGCGCGTGACCCCCGACCGCGCCTCTGGTCAGGGGCTCGCGACCGGGCCCGGGTCCGGACGGGACACGGGTGGCTCGGCCTGCGCGGGCGCTGCGGGCTCGGTGGGCCCGGTGGGGCCAGCGGGCTCAGCGGGGTCGGTGGCCGCCCGCGCGCGGGCCGTCCCCGCGGGCATCCTGCGTCCCAGCCGGACGAGCTGGACCACGGCCCCGACGAACAGCACCACGAGCGCGACGTTGCGGACGGCCGCGAGCAGGACGATCCACGGCGTGCCGATCATGAACTCCCAGTACGCGACCGGGTAGAGCACCTGGGTCAGCGCCGCGGTGCCCAGGACAGCGAGCGCGGGCGGGGACCACACCGATCGTGCGCCGGGTCCTGCGAGCGCGATCGCCACGGCGACCGGCGGCCCGATCCACGCGACGAACTGCGGCGACCCCACCTTGTTGAACACGATGAGGCTCAGGAGCAGCGCCGTCACCGCGAGGAGGAAGACGTCGGTGCGGACCTCGGGTCGGCGGCGGACGGCCCACCACGAGATCGCGGCGATCGACAGGACCGCCAGGGGCAGCAGCACGTCGAGGAGCCGCCCGGTGGTGCGGGCGCCCGGGCCGAGGATCTCGAGCGTGCGGATGTCCGGGTTCATCCAGACCCGCCACTGCGGGTCGATCAGCCGCAGGAGGCTGAACGGCGTCGCGAACACCGACTCCGACTGGAGGCCGCGCGCGTCCTGGGTGCCGAACACCCCGAGGACGCGTGACCCCGCGCCGCCGGCGAGCGCGAGCGCGACGACCACGAGGCTCACGACCGCGCCGGGCAGGATCACGGTGCGCCACGGGCGCTTCGCGGTCGTCAGGAGCGCCACGACCACGGCCCCGGGCGCGATCTTGACCCAGGCGCCGAACGTCGCGATCGCGGTCGCGACGGCGGGGCGCCGGATGGCGACCGCGAGTGCGACGACCAGCAGCGCCCCGGCCACGCCGTCGAGGCGCCCCAGGAAGATGGGGCCGAGGGCGACGAGGAACGCCAGCCACCACCAGGCCGCGATGCGGCCGCGGCCCGGCAGCCGGGCGAGGAACCAGAGCGCGACCGCGTCGAGCACGACGACCAGGGCCAGGAACTGCGCGTAGTACGCCTCGAACGACGTCCCGACGAACGCGGGGGAGGCGACCGGCAGCAGGGCCCCCACGGGGTACACCCAGTCGTAGTCGAGCACGGGCCAGATCCCGCGGTCCCAGCCTGCGCGGGCCCAGTACCAGTAGAGCTGCACGTCGCCCGAGATCCGATAACCCCAGGTCAGCGCGTCGACGACCAGCCAGGCGTGCACGAGCACGAAGCCCGCGACCAGGGCCCAGGGGGAGCGCAGCATCCAGGCGAGGAACCGGCGTCCGGTCGACGTGGGCCGGGCGGCGGTGGTCTCGGGCACGGGCTCATCGTCGCACGACGGCGCCACGCACGGCGGGCGAACGACGGCCGGTGGACGCGTGCGCCGTCGGGCACGAAGAAGCGGCCCGCCCGGGCGGAGAGGAGGCCCGGGCGGGCCGCTGGTCGCGTGGTGAGGCAGCACCGCGCGACGCGAGGAGGAACGACTCAGGCGCGCAGGATCAGCGCGTCCCCCTGACCGCCGCCGCCGCACAGCGCGGCGGCGCCCACGCCGCCTCCGCGGCGCTGGAGGGCGAGGGCCAGGTGCAGGGCAAGGCGGGCGCCCGAGGCGCCGACGGGGTGGCCCAGGGCGATCGCGCCGCCGTCGGCGTTGACGACCGCAGGGTCGATCCCCAGGTCCTCGACCGACTGGAGCGCGACGGCCGCGAAGGCCTCGTTGATCTCGACGAGGTCGAGCTCGTCGGCCTTCATGCCCTCGCGCTCGAGCGCACGGGTGATCGCGCGGGCGGGCTGGGAGTGCAGCGAGTTGTCGGGGCCCGCGACCTGCCCGGCCGACCGGAACTCGGCGAGCCAGGTGAGGCCACGGGAGGCCGCGAAGGCCTTGCTGACGACCACGACGGCCGCGGCGCCGTCGGACAGCGGGGACGACGAGCCCGCCGTGATGGTGCCGTCCCGCACGAACGCGGGACGCAGCCCGGCGAGCGCCTCGACCGTGGTGCCGGGGCGGATGCCCTCGTCCTCGGCGACGACGACCGGCTCGCCCTTGCGCTGCGGGACCGTGACGGGCGCGATCTCCTCGGCCAGCCGCCCCTCGGCGCGGGCCGCGGCGGCGAGGGCGTGAGAGCGGGCCGCGTACTCGTCCTGGACCTCGCGGCCGATGCCGCGCGTCGTGCAGCCGCGGTCGGTGGCCTCGCCCATGATCTGGCCGTCGAACGGGTCGCGCAGGCCGTCGTGCGTGAGCGAGTCCGCCATGGTCACGTCGCCGAACGCGAAGCCCTTGCGCGAGCCCAGCACGAGGTGCGGCGCGTTCGTCATGGACTCCTGGCCGCCCGCGACGACGACCGACGCCTCGCCCGTGCGGATCAGGCGCGCCGCGTCGATGATCGCGGTCAGGCCCGACAGGCACAGCTTGTTGATCGTGACCGTCGGGACGTCCCACCCGATGCCTGCCGCGATCGCGGCCTGGCGGGCCGGGCCCTGACCTCCGCCTGCCTGGATGACCTGGCCCATGATCACGGCGTCGACTTCGGTGGCCTCGACCCCCGCGGCGTCGAGCGCGCCGCGGATCGCGTGCGCGCCCAGCTCGTTCGCCGACAGGGACGCGAGCGCGCCCTGGAAGCGCGTGAAGGGCGTGCGCGCGCCGTGCAGGAGGACGGGGACGTGGGCGTCGTTGCTCATGGGGTGCTCCGAGGGGGAAGGGGACCCGGCGCCGTGCTTGTCAGGTGAACGAGGAGGTCCGGTACGGCGCCGGGTGGACGGTGGTGCCGGCCGACGACCGGCCGACGGAGGGTGCGGCGCTCCCGGTACGGGGGGAGCGCCGCCGGTGAGGGGCTACACGAACGCGGAGACGCCCGTGATGTCGCGGCCCACGATGAGGGCCTGGACGCTCTCCGTGCCCTCGTACGTGTGCAGGGCCTCGACGTCCGCGAAGTGCCGCGCGACGCGGTTCGCGAGCAGGATGCCGTTGCCGCCGAGCATGTCGCGTGCGCTCGCGGCGATCTCGCGGGCACCGCGCGTGCACGTGTACTTGGCGATCGACGCCTGGGGGCCGCTCAGCGTGCCCGCCTCGTCGAGGCGCGTCATCTGCGCCACGAGGAGCTGCATCTGGGTGAGGGTCGAGAGCATGCGGGTCAGGCGCTCCTGGACCATCTGGTTCGCGGCGAGCGGGCGCCCGAACTGCACGCGCTGCTTGGCGTAGGCGACGGCCGTCTCGTAGCAGGCGGTCGCGTGCCCGACGGCGGACCATGCCACCCCGAGGCGCGTCGCCTGGAGCACGCGGCCGGTGTCCTTGAACGACCGCCCGCCCGGGAGCACGGCCGAGGCCGGGACGAACACGTCGGTCAGGACGATGTGGGCCTGCCAGATCGCGCGCAGCGAGACCTTGCCCTCGATGGTCGTGGCCGCGTACCCCGGGGTGTCCTGGGGGACGAGGAAGCCGTGCACCTGGTTGTCGCCGTCGTCGCCGACCAGTCGCGCCCACAGCACCGTGATGTCACCGCACGACCCGAAGCCGATCCACTTCTTCTCGCCGTCGATCACGTAGCCCTCGACGCCGTCGCGGGTCTCGCGGCGGGCCGTGGTCTCGAGCGAGACGGAGTCCGAGCCGTGCGTGGGCTCGGTCAGCGCGAACGCGCCGAGCTTCTCACCGCGTGCGAGCGGGCCGAGCCACTGCGCCTTCTGCTCGTCCGACCCGAGGAGCTGGATCGAGCGCAGGGCGAGCCCGCCCTGGACGCCGCAGATGGTCGCGACCGACCCGTCGCCGCGCGACATCTCCATCTCGGCGAGGCCTGCGCCCATGAGGCTGATCGAGGGGGAGCCGGGGACGTCGACGCCGTCGCGCAGGAAGTCGAGCTCGCCCATGCGCTTGGCCAGGCCGAACGGCACCTCGGCGCGCTCCCAGTACCCGTCGATCACGGGCAGGACCTCGTCCTGGACGAACGCGCGGACCCGCTGCTGCAGCTCGCGGTCGGCGGGCGTCGCGTCCGCGAACGCGTCGGCGTAGTCGATGTCGAGGGGCTGCGAGAGGTCGTAGTCCGGCTCGGTCACGTTGCGGCGGACGGGGTTCTCGATCGTCATGGGTGTGCTCCCGGGCTCGGGCCGGACGTCGGTGTCGGGCGATGGTCCCATCGTGCGTGATATTGCGTCTCAGGTCAAGAGACGGGGTATCAGCAGCGCGTTCTTGACCCGTCCAGCAGAGAGGTATAACGTCAGCGGCACTTGTTATACAACCTCTCGTCGTCGGCTACGGTGCCGACGACCGGTCGCAGACGAAGGAGTTCTCGTGACTGAAGTACGCACGGCCGGCGCGCAACGCAGCGCCCAGGACCTGACCCCCTCCGGGGGAGTCCCGATCACCGGACGCAAGGCGGTGGCGCTCGTGGCGGTCCTGCTGCTGGGCGTCCTGGCCTTCCAGCTCAACGCGAGCATGGTGACCCCGGCGCTCCCGCACATGGCGGTCGAGCTCGGTGTCTCGGCGAGCCAGATCGCCCAGGTGTCCTCGCTCTTCTTCCTCGCCGGCTCGGTCGCCGGGATGGTCCTCGCACGATGGGCCGACTTCATCGGTCGGCGACGGGTGCTCGTCATCGTCCTGTGTGTCCTGGCCCTGGGCACGCTGCTGTGCCTGTTCGCCTCGAGCCTTCCCGTCCTCCTCGTCGGACGCGTGCTCCAGGGCGCCTCGGCCGCCACGTTCCAGCTCGCCTACGTGATCCTCAGCGAGGCGATGGCCGTGAAGGTCTTCGGCGTCACCCTCGGCATCATCACGGCGGTCAACGGCGGCGTCGGAGGCATCGACGGCTGGGTCGGCGGGCTGCTCACCGACGCCTACGGCTACCGGTCGATCTTCCTCGTGGTGCTCGTCGTGGGACTCTTCGGCCTGGTCGGAGTCCTGGCCGTGGTGCCCAAGGTCGACCCACCCCGCTCCGAGAAGGGGTCGATGGACTGGGCCGGCGCCGCGGCGCTGTCCGTCGGCCTGATCGGCATGACGTACTTCGTCTCGCAGGGGTCGGCGCTCGGCTGGCTGTCACCCGTGGCGCTCACGTTCCTGGTCGTCACCGCGGTCGCGCTCGTCGTCTTCTGGCGTCTCGAGAAGCGCCATGCCTCTCCGCTCATCGCGGTCCAGCACCTGCGCTCGCGCCAGGTCTGGCCGCTGATCGCGACGACGACGCTCGCGCTCGCCGGGATCTTCGCGGTGATCAACTTCAGCGTCGTCCTCCTGAGCCAGGGTGGGGCGCCCGGCTTCGAGATGACCGCTTCCCGCTCGGCCCTCGTCTACCTCATGCCGGCAGCGCTCATCGGGGTCGTGACCGCGCCCTTGGCGGGCTGGCTCGCGGGCCGCTTCGGGTGGATCAAGGTGCTGCGCGTCGGGATGACCATCAGTCTCGTGGTGCTCGCGGTCGTCGCGACCCTGACCTTCAACCCGTGGGTCGTCGCCGCGATGGTGGCCATCCTGGGCGTCAGCTACAACGGCCTGGTCCTGACGACCGTCAACGGGCTGGGAGTCCTCCTCTCGCCGCGGGAGGCCCCGTCCGCGCTCCCCGGGCTGAACGGCGCCTCGTTCGGGCTCGGTGCGAGCATCGGCATCGGCGTCGTCGCCCCCTTCATCGCACGTGGCACCAGCGCCGGCTACACGACCGGCCTGTGGATCTCGGTCGGCATCACGGCTCTCGCGCTGGTGGCTTCGTGGTTCATCGCCCCGCGCCCCGAGGCGGACGCCCCCGCATGATCGTCCCCACTGCGTCCCGCCGCGTCCCCGCCCCATCGATCCCCCGACCGGAGAACTCATGAACCCCCCTCGCCACCCCCTCTACCTGGACTGCGACACGGGCGTCGACGACACTCTCGCCCTGGCCTACCTGCTGGCCTCGCCGGAGATCGACCTCGTCGGCGTCGGCACCGTGAGCGGGAACGTCGCCGCGGCCCAGGCCGCCCGCAACACGCTCGACCTCCTGGACCTCGCCAGTCGTCCGGACGTCCCCGTCGCGCTCGGCGCCCACGACCGGCTGACGAGCACCTACGGCGGAGGGGTCCCGCACATCCACGGGCACAACGGGGTCGGCGACGTCGACCTCCCGCGGGCGCAGCGCCAGGTCGAGGAGCCGGACGCCGCCGCCTTCCTCGTGGAGCTGGCCCGGGCGCACGAGGGCCGTCTCCGGATCGTCGCCGTCGGCCCGCTGACCAACCTGGCGAAGGCTCTCGAGCTCGAGCCGGCGCTGCCCGGCATGGTGCGCGAGGTGACGATCATGGGCGGGGCCGCACTGGTTCCTGGAAACGTCAGTGCGGTGGCCGAGGCGAACGTCGCGGGGGACCCCGAGGCCGCGGCCCTCGTGCTCGCTGCCCCGTGGGACGTCACGCTCGTGCCGCTGGACGTCACCATGGAGAACACGTTCGAGGAGGAGCACCGGCAGGCTCTGCTCACGTCGGGGGACCCGTTCGTGGAGACCGTCGGACGCATCCTCGACGTCTACTTCGACTTCCACGTCCCCGAGCTCGGTCGGCGCGCGTCCGCCCTGCACGACCCGCTCGCGGCGGCCGTCGCCGTCGGGGGCGTCCTCCCGTCGTCGGCCCCTCGCGTGCCGGTCGTGGTCGACGCGACCGCCGGGCCCGGGCGCGGGCAGACGCTCTGCGACCTGCGCGGACAGAGGCTCGGGCAGGTCGACCACCCGGGGGCACGGGTCCGCGTCGTGCTCTCGACGAGCGAGCCGCTGGCCCCGCACCTCGTCGACCGCCTGCTCCAGCACGCGAGCGTGTCCGCCTGAGCGCACGCCACCTGCGTGCGTGGCCCTGCAGGGCCACGCACGCACGAGCCGGTCGGTACGTCCGTGCACCACTAACCTGGCGAGGACGCCGACTCCTGCCGCTGGAAGGACACCATGACCACGACCGACACCCCCGAGGCCTTCGCGCGACCGGTCACGGCGGCTCCCGGACAACCTCTTCGCGTCGCGGTCTACTCACGGCTCGCGGACGCCATCCGGTCCTCCGAGTTCACGCTCGGCTCGCTGCTCCCGAGCGAGACCGAGCTCGGGACGATGCTCGGCGTGAGCCGGACCGTCGTCCGGGAGGCCCTCATGCTCCTCGAGGAGGACGGCCTGATCGTGACGCGCCGAGGTGTCGGACGGACGGTCGTCAACAGGCTGCCGAGCGTCGGCCTGGAGCGGCTGCGGACCTTCGAGCAGGTCCTGTCGACGGTCGACGAGCCCGTGCGCATCGCGACCCACGAGTTCGGCCTGCAGCCCACGACCGACTTCACGTCGAGAAAGCTGGACGTGGACGCCGCCGCGAACATGTGGTTCCGGGAGTCGGTCGCCTATCGAGGAACCGACCCGGTCGCGATCATCCAGGAGCACCTTCCTGCGGGCCGCTACCTCTCCGACGTGTCCAGAGAGCTCGCGGCGCGTGTCCAGGGCTACGCCGAGCAGGAGGGGACGTTGCTGCGGCTCATGGTCTCGGACCTCGGTCCCGTCTTCGAGGCCGCCGAGTGCGACGTCGCGGTCGGGACGGTCGGGGCCACCCGAGGGCAGCTCCTCGGACTCAAGGCCAAGGACCCCGTGCTCGTCCTGACCCAGACCGCCCAGCTCTCGGGCACCCCCGCCTACCTCGCCAAGGTCGTCGTGTCGCCGGCGGCAGGTCCGCTCGCGATCGTCCAGTCGTCCTCAGCCTGACCCACCCCTCGAAGGAGCTCTCGTGCCGACCCCACTCCCGTTGCCCAGGATCCTCGTCCTCGGCAGCATCAACCACGACGTCACGGCGCGGACCGCACGTCTCCCCGGCCCCGGGGAGACGGTCGGTGGCGGCGTGCTGTCCGCGCAGCCGGGAGGCAAGGGCGCGAACCAGGCCGTCGCGGCTGCCCGGCTCGGGGCGGACACCCGCATGGTCGGGGCGGTCGGCACGGACGAGGCCGGGCACGGACTCGTCGCGGCTCTCGCGGAGGCCGGGGTGGGGACCGACGCGGTCGCGCGCGTGAGCGCCCCCACGGGGACGGCGCTCATCGTGGTCGATGCCGCGGGCGAGAACCAGATCGCGGTCTGCGCGGGCGCCAACGACGACGTCCGGCTGCCGTCGGCGGGGTCCGGCGACTCCGACGTGCTCCTCGCTCAGCTCGAGATCCCGCTCGACGTCGTCGTCGCAGCGGCTCTGGCCTTCCCCGGGTACGTCGCGCTCAACGCCGCGCCTGCGCGCGCCCTGCCCCGTGAGCTGGTCGACCGTGCCGACCTCGTCATCGTCAACGAGACCGAGTACGCGGCGATGCCTGAGGTGGCGTCGGCGCGGCGGGTCGTGGTCACCTACGGCGGCGACGGGGCGGCCCTGGTCGAGCACGGGGTGGAGACGCTCCGTGTACCGGCCTACCGCACCGAGGTCGTGAACAGCGTCGGGGCGGGAGACGCCTTCTGCGCCGCCCTGACGCTCTCTCTCGCTGCCGGCCTGCCCGCGGACCACTCGTTGCGCCTCGCGTCGGCCGTCGGGTCCGACGCCGTCTCGCACGAGGCGTCGCAACCGCCGTTGCGGTCGTGGGACCACTACCGCCGGCGCACGTCCGAGGAGTGAGGCGTCCGGTCGGTGCAGGGCACCGGTGCTGGCTCAGCCCCGCACGGGCAGCATGTCAGCCCTGCGCGGCCGCGATGTTGACGAGCCAGCTCACGCCGAACCGGTCGTCGCACATGCCGAACGCGTCGCCCCACGGCGCGACCTCGAGCGGCACGGTCACGGTGCCGCTCGACGACAGCTTGGCCCAGTAGCCGCGGAGCTCGGCGTCGTCGGCCTGCTCGCCGCTCAGCGAGATCGCGACGCCGCCGCCGGGCGAGTACTCCATCGAGCTCGGGGTGTCGGCGGCCATGAGGACCAGGCCGTTCGGCGCCTCGAGCTGGGAGTGCATGACCTTGTCGGCGTCGGCGGGGTCGTCGGCCGCCTGGAAGTCGGCGAACGTGCTGATCGTCAGCTCGCCGCCGAACACGTCTCGGTAGAACTCGATCGCCGCACGGGCGTCGTCCCGGAAGTTCAGGTACGGGTTGAGTCGAGTCGTCATGGTGTCGCCTTCTCCGTCGCGGTCGGACGTGGTGCGCCCCGCGCGAGCAGGGGCGCACCTTCGAGTATCCGCCCGGCCCACCGGGGCGCAAGAGGTGGCGTCAGGCCTGCCCGGTGGTGGGCGCGGCGGGGGAGGCGCCCGCGAGGATCAGGGCCTTCGAGCGCCGGTCGATGCGCCACCACACGAAGAAGCCCACGAGCGTGAACGCCCCGTAGAACACGTACATGAACGCCGACGCGTAGAAGCCCGCGTCGACCAGCAGGGGCACGCCCACGATGTCCACGGCGACCCAGATCAGCCAGAACTCGACCCAGCCCTTGGCCATGCCGTACGTCGCGAGCAGCGAGCCCATGAAGATCCACGCGTCGGCCCACACGGGCTCGTACGACTCCAGCGCGCGGAAGATCGGGGTCAGGAGCGCGGTCCCGGCCACGAGCGCGACGACCAGGAAGGCGCGCTGGCGCCACGAGGCCCAGCGCGGCACGACCGCCACGCCGTGGCTGTCGGCGTCCGCCTCCCCGAGACGGTCGCGCGTCCGGCGCCACTGCACCCACCCGTACACCGACACGATGACGAACATGACCTGGCGCCCGGCCTGGCCGAGCAGGTTGACGGGGTTGGGCGTCGCGAACACGGCCCCGAGGAACACCGTGAGCAGCAGGAGGTTCCCGACGATCCCCACCGGCCACGCCCAGATCTTGCGGCGCATGCCGCCGAGCGCGGACGCGAGCCCGAACCCGTTGCCCACGATCTCGCGCCACAGCAGGTGCTGGTCGCCGATCGTGAGCTGCGCGTCGAAGAGCGCGTGGATCAGGTCCATGGGGTGTTTCCTCGTCGTCCCGGGCACGTCGGCTCCGGGGTGAGGGCGGGCAGCGGGTCGGTCCGCCCGTTCCCGGGCTGCCCGACGGCGTCGCTCACCACGGCCAGGCCGGTCCCGCTGGTCGGGGGCGGGCTCGACGGATCGTCTGCCCGGCCCGGCCGGGACGGCCGTGCCGCACGTGCTTCCTCCCATCCGGACTTTCACCGTCGGTCCTGGAGTTCCACCAGGTCAACCGCGCGTGGGCGCGGGTCGCGGACTGTCACCGCCGGCTCGGAATTGCACCGACCCCGGAGCACGTTCGTGCGTACTGCTTGCTGTGTGCTGCAACCTCTGATGCTACTCGCGCATTCCCGGGCCCGTCAGGGCGCCCAGGGCTCGTCCCGACGTGTTCAGGCGAGCGCGTCGCGGACCGCGCGGGCGACCTCGTCGGGGTCGGCGTCGCCGTCGAGCACGGTCACGACGACTCTGCGGCCCGACGCGTCACCCGACCGCGCGAGGGCGTCCCCCGAGCCGCGCGCAGGCGACGTGGGTGCGGGGGTGGGCTCCGTCGTCGGGCCGGCGGGGTTGCGGGCCGCGCGGCGCAGGTCCGCGAACGCCTCCTCGAGCTCGGGGCGCAGGTCCTGGTCGGGGTCGCGCAGCCAGCGCCGCAGGATCGCGTTGTGCACCGCGACGACCGACGCCGCGAACGCGACCGACGCGGTCGAGTTGCGGGTGTCCGCGGGCAGCGAGTCGCGCAGGTAGGACGTGAACGCGCGCTCGTAGCGGTGCGTCGTCACGAGCTCGCGGTCGCGCAGCGCGGGCACGTCCTGCAGCAGGCGGTGCCGCGCGACCGACGTCTCGCGCTGGCCCACGTGGTGGTCGAACACGAGCCGCGCGGCCTTGCACACCTCGACGTACGGGTCGACGTTCTCGAGCTCCTCGGGGGTCACCCCGCGCGCCGCGGGACGGGTCTCGCCGAGCAGGACCACGACGGCGTCGAGCAGCAGCTCGTGGTCCGCGAAGACCACGTCCTCCTTGGATCGGAAACGGCGGAAGAACGTGGCCCGGCTGATCTGTGCGGCGTCGGCGATGTCCTCGACGGTCGTCTGCTCGTAGCCCTTGCGGGTGAACAGCTCGATCGCCGCGTCCACCGCCTGCGCGTGCGTGTTGCTTCGTGCGGCACTCATGGACGGGACGCTACACGGCGTGCGCGGCCGGGGAGGAGCGACGAGGGACGGTGGGCGCGCTGCGTTCGTCAGGTGGTCCCCGGTCGGTCGCCGCGCGGGGGGCCCGACGGCGTCGCTACAGTGACGAGAGAGGCGGCGGCAGGCGGGGACGACCGGGAGGCGACGCGGATGACGGACGGCGACGAGGCCGGGACGGGCGACGAGGGACGCGCCCCGGGCGGCGACAGCGCGGCGCGCTCGTGGAAGAGCGTCGACCACCACGCCCAGCGGGACGCGTGGAGCGAGCGGTTCTCGCGCGGTGGCCCGGCGGACTTCCTCTACGGGGCCATCGTCGCGGGGTTCATGCTCGCGGTGTCGAGCACGCACGACGCATCGAGCGACTTCGTGGTCCTCGCGGTCGCGGGCGTCCTGATCATCTACTGGGCGGCGCACGTCTACGTGTCGGCGCTGGGGGGCCGGTTCCGCGACGCTGACCACTCGATCATTCAGCGTCTGAGGCTGGCGTCGTCGGAGGAGGTGTGGGTCCTGATCGGCGGGGTCCCGGCGCTCGTGGTCTTCCTCGTCGGGCGCGTGCTCCGGCTGGGGGTGGCCGACGCCGCCCTGGTCGCACTGTGGTTCACGGTGCTGATGCTGGGGGTGGTCGGGCACCTCGCGTCGCACCGGGCCGGTGTGCGGGGGTGGGCGTTGACGCTCGAGACGGTGATCGCGGGTGCGTTCGGGCTGCTGATCATCGGGTTGAAGTCGCTGCTCCACTGACGGTGACCGGGCCGCGTGTCACAAGGGGCCGACAGGGTGGTAGGCCGTCTGATCCTCCACCGGTGCGCGGCGGAAGTCGCCCGCGCCGTTGACGACCTGACCTCGGCGCAGCGTGATGCCCGCCGCGCGCCCGGCCCCCTTGAGCAGGGCGCCGCGCGAGGCGACGTCGGGGGCGTCGCCCGGCTGACCGCCCTCGAGCGTGCAGGCGCGGGCCTCGATCGGTCCGAGGACCTGGCAGCCGTCGCCGTACGTGCCCGGCCCGAGCAGGAGCGCCATGCGGTACCGGCCGTCGGCACCGACGTGCAGCTCCTCGCCGTCGGCCACGAGGGTGCAGCCGCCCGGGCCGAGCGTCGTGCGGGCCCCGACCCGGACCGAGGCGCCGTTCGTCGCGCTGATCCGGGTGCCGGGGTGGAGCACGGCTCCCTCGCTCACGGTCACGCTCGACGTGCCGTCGCACTCCACGACGACCGTCGGGTGGAGCACGACCCCGGGAGCGAAACGGGCTCGCCCCGAGACCCACACGGCGTCCGGGGCGGGGACGACGACCCCGATCGCGGCGAGAGCCTCGACCCCCGCGCGGTCGAGGAAGGGGACACGGAGCGGACGCTCGTCCGGGATGCTGGTCACGACGAGGACCTTTCCACAGGTCGCGCCGTGGGTGTGCGTGACCCCGTCGAGCAGACAGGGTGGCAGCTAGCCCTTGGCCCGCACCAGCTCCCCGCACGCCAGCTCGACCGCGAGCGTGTTCCCGGGCGGCGCGAGCGGGCACGCCCAGGCCGGGTCGTACGCGCACGACGGGTTGTACGCGAAGTTGAGGTCGACGACCAGGGGAGCGTCGCCGTCGGGCCCCGGACGGGACGACGCGGACCCGAGGTCCGCGCCCTTGATCGTGTCCAGCAGGTAGCGACCGCCGCCGTACGTCGCGGTCGACCGGTCCTTGACCGGCACGAACAGCCCGCCGCCGTACGAGCGCAGCGCCCACACGTCGAGCGACCCCAGGCCCGGGAGGTCGAGGCGCCCGACGCGCTCGAACGGCACCACGCCGTCGGTGCCCGTGGGGACGTCGAGGCGGGCGGCGTCGGGGGTGCCGCGCGCGGGGTCGGGCACGAGCGGCACCTCGAAGCGCATCGCGGCGTCGTACGGGCCGACCGGAACCCCGGTGAAGGCGGGCCGGTCCGCGGGCAGGATCGGCGACGCCGGGTGCTCGGCCAGCAGGGCGTCGCGCGACGCGACCCAGTACTCGTGCGCCGCTGCGGGGTCCTCGACGGCCAGGTCGCGGACGTGCGCGTACAGGTGCTGGACGCGGCGGCGCCAGTCGACGACGTGCAGCTCGGTGATCATCTGGCCAGGGTGCCAGCCGGGACGTCCACCAGCACCTCGTCAGGCGCGGGGGCCTGTCGGGGTCGAGGCGTCCGCCCCGTCGTGATGGTCCGCTCGCGTCAGGTCACGCACGTAGGTCTGCGAGTCGCGTCGTAGCAGGGCGTGCTCGACCGGGTCTCCCCGAGGAACCCAGCCGTGCCGCTCGTAGAGGCTGACCGCGCCGACGTTGTCCGTCAGGACGTGGAGCACGGCGCGAGAGTAGCCCTGTCGAGCGAGCAGTCCGGTGACGTCACGGAGAAGCCGGCGGCCGAGGCCCGCACCCTGGGCGCGGGGATCGACCGCGAGCAGGCCGAGCACCGGGGCTCCGGGTGGGTCGCTCGCCAGTCCGCTGCCCGGACGCGTCCCCACGGCGAACCCGACGACGTCGCCCACGCCGTCCGTCGCGACCGTCCACGCGACGCTCTGGTCGAACTTCCCGCGGGCGCGAGCAGCGACGCCCTCGACTCGGCGCCCGTCGCGGGCGGCACTCGCCTCGATCCACACCCCCAGGCACTGCTCGACGTCGTCCTGGAGCCCAGGACGCAGCTCGAAGAGGTCGGGTGCTGTGGTCACGGAACGAACATACTGGAGCCCGAGCGGACGAGCGCCGAGCCTGCGCCAGGGGGCGTGCTCTCGGTGGCCGCTCAGTGGTGCAGCCGGTAGAACCGGAAGAAGCTGAACCCCTCGACCGGCAGGACCTCGACGCGCTCGAACCCGGCGTCGAGCGCGTACCGCTCGAGCGTCGCGGGCCGCATGACCGTGCCCGTGCCGACCGAGGGCGACGACGACAGGCCGTCCGGCAGGCACACGAACTGGCTGAACCCGTACATGAGCCGTTCGACCTCGTCGCCCGGCGCGACGAACTCGTCGGCGACGGCCTCGTCCATGACCACCACGGCGCCGTCGGGCAGGACGGCCCGCCGGACCGCCGACAGGACCTCGACGGGGCGCGGCATGTCGTGCGTGCACTCGAACGCGAAGGCCGCGTCGAGCAGCACGTCCGCGGGCAGGGTCGCCGCGTCCGCGACGTGGAAAGCCACCCGGTCCGCGACGCCCGCGGCCTGCGCGTTCGCGCGAGCCATGTCGACCGACGGGGCGTCGAGGTCGTACCCGTCGAGCCGCGCCTGCGGGTAGGCGCGGGCGAGCGCGACCGTCGACCACCCCGCCCCGCACCCCACGTCCGCGACCCGGGCATCAGGTCGGGACAGGATCGCGTGCAGGTCCGGGACGCGGCCGAGCGCGCCCGCGAGCTCGCGCTCGAACCACGGGCGGTTCAGGTCGGCCTGCGCCTCGCGCGCGTCGGCGCCGAGCCGCCCCCACGACACCCCGCCGCCGTCGCGGTACGCGTCCAGGAGCTCGTCGAACGTGCGCCCCACGGCCGCGAACAGGCGGGGGAGCGGCGCCAGGTACGCGAGGCTGTGCTCGTCCGTCAGCACCTCGGCGGGCCCCGCCTGCAGGGCGTAGCGCCGTGCGGCGCCGTCCGGCGTGCCCGACGCCGGAGCGTCGTCCCCGGGTCCACGTGCGTCGGGCGCCGCGACCGTGAGGATCCCCGCGACCGCCTGACCCTCCAGCCACTCGCGCGCGTAGCGCTCCTGCGTGCCCGTCCTGGCGGCCAGCTCGGCCGAGGTCGCGGGGCCGTCGGCCGCGAGCGCCCGGTACCAGCCCAGCCGGTCGCCGAGGTACACCGAGAAGACGTCGAGGGCGCCGAGGGACGACGCGAACAACCGCTCGGCGAACTCCTCGGCTCCCGGACCCTCGCCCGTCGGGCCACCGGGGCTACCGGGGCTGCCGGCACCGCCGACCGGGACCTGCGGTGTCGTGGACATGGGATGCTCCGTCCGTCGAGGACGCGGCGCTCGCGGTCGTCGTCGACGCGCGGACGCACGGACCACCTCCAGCGTAAATCCGTTGTGCCCCCGTGGGACCATGCACAGCATGCTGGTCACCCTCACGACGACCGCCGGTGCGCCGGCCGGGTCCGTCGAGCACGCAGCCCTTCTGGACGCGACCGACCTCGGGTACCTGCTGCACAAACACCCTGCGCGGGCACAGTCGTTCGACCTCCCCGTCGGCACGGCGCACGTCTTCTACCCCGAGGCCGACGCCGCCCGCTGCACGGTCGCGCTGCTGCTCGAGGTCGACCCCGTGGGGATCGTGCGCAACAAGCGGTTCGGCGGCCGCGACGCCTTCTCCCTGGCCCAGTACGTCAACGACCGCCCCTACGCCGCGTCCTCGATGCTCGCGGTCGCGCTCGGTGCCGTGTTCCGTACCGCGATGACCGGACGCTGCGACTCGCGGCAGGCGCTCGCAGACGGCCCGATCCCGCTCGAGATCCACGTCCCCGCGCTGCCCTGCCGGGGCGGTGCGGGGCTCGCCGAGCGCCTGTTCGAACCCCTGGGCTGGACCGTCGAGGCGATGCCCGAGCCGCTCGACCCGACCGTGCCCGAGTGGGGCGACTCGCGCTACGTCGACCTGCGCCTGAGCGGCACGGTCCGCCTCGCCGACGCCCTGCACCACCTGTACGTCCTGCTGCCCGTGCTCGACGACGCCAAGCACTACTGGGTCACGGGCGACGAGGTCGACAAGCTGCTGCGCGCGGGCGAGGGATGGCTCGCCGAGCACCCCGAGCGGGACCAGATCATGCGCCGCTACCTCGCGCACCAGCGCCGGTACGTCGAGGACGCGACCGACCGGCTCGTGACGCTCGACGGCGGCCCGCTGCCCGCCGACGCCGAGGCCGTGGGGACCCCCGCCGAGGGCGACGTCCCCGCCGCGGGGAGCGACGCCGTCGGGACCACGACGCCCACGCTCGCCCGGCAGCGCGCCGAGGCCGTGGTCGCGGCCCTGCACGAGGTCGGGGCGCGCAGCGTCGTCGACCTCGGGTGCGGCGAGGGCGCCCTCCTGCGGCTGCTCGCCGCCGACCGCCGCTTCACGCGTGTGCTCGGCACCGACGTCGCCGCGCGCGAGCTCGAGAAGGCCGCGACCCGGCTGCGCCTGGAGGACGCGAGCGACGCCGAGCGTGAGCGCGTGCGGCTCGTGCAGTCCTCGCTCACGTACCGCGACGAGCGGATCGCGGGCTTCGACGCCGCGGTGCTCATGGAGGTGATCGAGCACGTCGACCCGCCGCGCCTGGGCGCGCTCGAACGGGTCGTGTTCGCCGAGGCGCGTCCAGGGGCGGTTGTCGTGACGACGCCCAACGTCGAGTACAACGCGCTGTACCCGTCCCTGGGGGAGCACGGGCACCGGCACGCGGACCACCGCTTCGAGTGGACGCGCGCCGAGCTCGGGGCGTGGGCCGACGGCGTCGCGCACCGCCACGGGTACGCCGTGACGTTCCGTGACGTCGGGCCGCAGGACGTGGGGCCGAGCGCCTTGGGCGCACCGACGCAGATGGCGCTGTTCGTACGATCGGCGGAGGCAGGGGCATGACCACCGAGCAGCACGTGACC
Source organism: Oerskovia gallyi (assembly GCF_014836745.1). Taxonomy (NCBI): domain Bacteria; kingdom Bacillati; phylum Actinomycetota; class Actinomycetes; order Micrococcales; family Cellulomonadaceae; genus Oerskovia; species Oerskovia gallyi. The sequence goes on along the minus strand of NZ_JACSQE010000003.1, from coordinate 273,875 downwards.
AGCGGGGAACCCCGCGTCCTGACCGTGCCCGAGCTCTCGCTCGTGGTGCTCGTCGGCGTGTCCGGGTCCGGCAAGTCGACGTTCGCGCGCGAGCGCTTCGCGCCGTTCGAGGCCGTCTCGTCGGACTTCTGCCGGGGACTCGTCTCGGGGGACGTCAACGACCAGTCGGCCACGGCCGCGGCGTTCGAGGTGCTCGGGACGATCGTGAGCAAGCGCCTGGAGGCCGGGCACCTGACCGTCGTCGACGCGACCAACGTCCAGTCCGCAGCGCGCAAGAGCCTCGTCGCGCTCGCGCGGGCGCACGACGTCCTGCCCGTCGCGATCGTGCTCGACGTGCCCGAGTCCGTCGCGATCGAGCGCAACCGGTCCCGCCCCGACCGCGACTTCGGCGACTACGTCGTCAAGCGTCAGCGCCAGGCGCTGCGGTCGTCGCTCAAGTCCTTGAGCCGCGAGGGCTTCCGCAAGGTCCACGTGCTGCGCGGCGTCGACGAGATCGCCCGCGCCACGATCTCCCGCGAGCCCCTGCTGAACGACCTCCGCGACCAGACCGGGCCGTTCGACGCGATCGGCGACGTGCACGGCTGCCGCGCCGAGCTCGAGACCCTGCTGGGCGAGCTCGGCTACGTGATCGAGCGCGACGACGCCGGCCGCCCGGTCGACGCCGCCCACCCCGAGGGTCGCCGTGCGCTGTTCCTGGGCGACCTCGTCGACCGCGGGCCCGACTCGCCGGGCGTGCTGCGCCTCGTGATGGGCATGGTTCGGGCGGGGCACGCGCTCGCCGTCCCCGGCAACCACGAGCACAAGCTCGTGCGCGCGCTCTCGGGGCGCAACGTGACCGTCAGCCACGGGCTGGAGACGACGCTCGCGCAGCTCGCCGACGAGCCCGAGGAGTTCCGCCAGGACGTCGAGACGTTCTGCCGCGACCTCGTCTCGCACCTGGTGCTGGACGGCGGGCGGCTCGTGGTCGCGCACGCCGGGCTCAAGGAGTCGTACCACGGGCGCGCGTCGGGCCGGGTGCGCAGCTTCGCGCTCTACGGGGACACGACGGGGGAGACCGACGAGTTCGGGCTGCCCGTGCGCTACCCGTGGGCGAACGAGTACCGCGGCCGGGCGACGGTGCTCTACGGGCACACGCCCACGCCCGAGGCCGAGTGGGTCAACAACACGATGTGCCTCGACACGGGGTGCGTCTTCGGTGGGAAGCTCTCCGCGCTGCGGTACCCGGAGAAGGAGCTCGTGTCGGTGCCCGCGGCCCAGGTTTACTACGAGCCGGCGCGGCCGTTCCTGCCGGCGGAGGGCTCGGGGGAGGCCGAGGGGGCCGCTCGCCCGCAGCGCGACCCCGACGTCCTCGACGTGACCGACGTGCTCGGCCGCCGGTCGGTCGTCACGGGCACGCGGGGGCGCATCACGATCCCCGAGGAGAACGCCGCCGGGGCCCTGGAGGTCATGAGCAGGTTCGCGACCGACCCGCGCGCGCTGCTGTACCTGCCGCCGACCATGAGCCCCGTCGCGACGTCGCAGCGCCCCGGCTACCTCGAGCACCCCGAGGACGCGTTCGCGGCGTACGCGGGCGACGCCGTCGGGCAGGTCGTGTGCGAGGAGAAGCACATGGGCTCGCGCGCCGTGGTGCTCGTGTGCCGCGAGGCGTACGGCGCGTCGGCCCGGCGCTTCGGGGTCGACGTGCAGCCGGGCGGGCGCGGGGTCGCGCACACGCGCACGGGCCGTCCGCTCTTCTCCGGCCCGACGGCGGAGGCTCTTCTCGAGCACGTCGCGAAGGCCCTCGACGGGGCCGGGGTGTGGGACGAGCTGGGTGCCGACTGGCTCCTGCTCGACGCCGAGGTCCTGCCCTGGTCCGCGAAGGCCGACCAGCTCATCCGCGACCAGTACGCGAGCGTCGGGGCCGCGGCCCGGGCCGTCATGCCCGCGGCGCTCGCGGCGCTCGACGCGGCCGTGGCCCGCGGCGTGGACGTCGAGGACCTGCGGGCGCGCACGGCCTCGCGCGCCGAGGACACCGAGCGGTACACACAGGCGTACCGGCGCTACCGCTGGCCCGTCGACGGTCTCGACGGCGTGCAGCTCGCGCCGTTCCAGGTGCTCGCGAGCGGGTCGGGCGTGGTGGGCGAGCCGACCGGTGCGACCTACGCGACCCGCGACCACCTGTGGCACCTGGGGATCGCCGACCGGCTCGTCGAGGCCGACCCCGTGCTCTTCCGCACGACGCGACGCCTCGTGGTCGACCTCGCGGACGACGCATCGCGCGCCGAGGGTGTCCGCTGGTGGGAGGAGATGACCGGGGCCGGCGGGGAGGGGATGGTCGTCAAGCCCCTCGCGAACCTGGTGCGCGGCCCCAAGGGACTCGTCCAGCCGGGGCTCAAGGTCCGCGGCCGCGAGTACCTGCGGATCATCTACGGCCCCGAGTACACCCAGGAGCAGCACCTGGAGCGGTTGCGCGTCCGTTCGCTGGGGCGCAAGCAGTCGCTCGCGCTGCGCGAGTACGCGCTGGGGCTCGAGGCGGTCGAGCGCGTGGTCACGGGCGAGCCGCTGTGGCGCGTGCACGAGGCCGTCTTCGCGGTCCTCGCGCTCGAGTCGGAGCCGGTCGACCCTCGGCTCTAGCGTCAGGACGGGCGTGACCTCGAGGTCACGCCCGTCCTGACGGGTGTCGCCGGTCAGCCCAGCGTCGAGAACGAGCTCAGCGCGAGCGCCGAGAACAGCGCGATGGCCACGAGGACCGAGCCGGCGACGAGCCAGCCGTTCGCCCGCTCGGACGGGTCCGACGACGCACCGGGGCGACGTTCCTGCGGGCGGGGCGCTCCGCCGTCGGGCCGTGAGGTGGGGGAGGAGCCCGCAGGGCGAGCCGACGAGCGCGCGCGGCGGGCCGTCGTGTCGTGGCCGCGGAGTGCGACGCGGATCGGCGTCGAGGTCGTGACCTGTGTGGTCATGGCTTCCTCCCCAGGAAAAGTTGGCCGCCCTCGCTGTCGCGGGGCGTGCTACCAGTCTCTTCGGGGAGGAGGTGCGGGCACATCGGCCCTCCGACCCATCCTCGGCGGGGGCCTCGTCCTCCCGGAGGATGACGGGCGCCCGTCGGATGGGGGACATCCCTTCCGGGAGGCCCCTGAGCCGGGGCGCAGGGTCAGCGCGGGGCGTTGCGCTGGTGGTCGATGCGCTGCAGGTAGCGGATCTCGCGGAAGCCTACCGCGACGGCGACGAGCAGCGGGAACCAGGCCCACGTGCGGCCGCGGAGCAGCGAGAACAGGCTCACGAGCCCCACGACGACGCAACCGAGCACGGTCAGCAGGCTCGCCCAGCGGATGGTCTTCATGCGGTCCTCGGCTTCTCGGTGCGGCTCGCTGGGGCGGGGGGTGGGGCAGGGGAGGGCGAGGAGGGCGCGAGCACGACGCCCTCGATGCTGCGGACCGCCATGCGCAGCGCGTCGCTGCGCGACGTGCAGTCCTCGGTCATGACCGACCAGGCATTGAACAGGGTCCACCACAGCGTGCGCTGGTCCCACGAGATCGTGAGGGTCGGGTCGAACACGCCGTCTCGTTGCCCGCGCTCGAACAGGTCGCGGACGGGTGCCTCGGCGGTGTCGCTCTTGCGCCAGAACTCCGCGTCGTCGGCGAGCAGCGGGTCGGCGAACAGCAGCATGTACCAGGGACCGAGGTCGAAGTACTCGACGACGAGGCGGCGCAGGGCGGCTGCGGGGCCGCCGTCGTCGAGCCGCGCGGCGCGGATCGCGGCGCGTGTGCGGTCGAGGGCCTCGTCGCCGACGGCGCGCATGAGGTCGGCGCGTTCGGGGAAGTAGCGGTGCAGCGTGCTGCGACCGACCTGCGCGGCCTGGGCGACCTCCCCGAGGGAAGCCGCCGGGTTCGCGCTGAACACGGAGACCGCGGCGTCGAGGATCGCGCGCCGCGTCCGGGCGCGCGCGCCCGTGGCGGGGGCGTCGGGCGCAGCGCCGGTGCTCGCCTCGCCCCGCACGGCGGCGGTGTCGCTTGCTGTCACGTGCTCAGCGTAGCCGTGACCCGATGGGACGGCTCTTGTCTAAAATGGGACACCCGTGCTCCACTGGATCATGGCCGACACCGACCCCGCGCCGACGACCCCGCCGCACCCCCCGACAGCCCAGGCGACCGAACCCACGCAGGACGAGCCGACGGAACCCAAGGGCCCGCTCCTGCCGCGTCTCAAGATCCTCTGGACGTTCGTCACCCCTCACCGCAGGACGCTCGCGGCGGGACTCGCGCTGGGGCTCGGCACCACGGCCGCGAGCCTCGCGACCCCCATGGTCACCAAGTCGGTCCTCGACACCCTGGGCACCGGCGCCTCGCTCGTCCCCGCGGTGAGCCTGCTGGTCGGTCTGCTCGTCGTGGGCCTGGTCCTGGGCATGTGGCAGTGGATCCTGCTGGGCGCGCTCGCCGAGCGCGTCGTGCTCGACGCCCGCACCTCGATGGTCCGCCGCTTCTTCCGGGCCAAGGTCGGTGCGCTCGGGTCACGGCCCACGGGCGAGCTCGTCACACGGGTCACGTCGGACACGGTCCTGCTGCGCGAGGCCGCGTCGTCGAGCATCGTGAGCCTCGTCAACGGTGTCGTGAGCCTGGTCGGCACGGTCGTCCTCATGGCCGTGCTCGACATGGTCCTCCTCGGGACGACGCTCGCCGCGATCGTCGTCATCGGCGTCCTCGTCGGGGTCCTCATGCCCCGGATCGCCAAGGCCCAGGAGCAGGCGCAGGAGTCGCTCGGCAGGCTCGGCGGCGTCCTCGAGGGTGGCCTGCGGGCCCTGCGGACCATCAAGGCGAGCCGCGCCGAGGAGCGGCAGATCGACCGCGTCGTGGCCGACGCCCAGGACTCCGCGCGCTACAACCTCAAGGCGGTGCGCACCGGGGCCGTCGCGTGGACCATCGCGGGCGGCGGCATCCAGCTCGCGATCATCGTGATCCTCGCGCTCGGGGCGTGGCGCGTCGACCAGGGGCTCCTCGCGGTCTCGAGCCTCGTCGCGTTCCTGCTCTACGCGTTCCAGATCGTCGACCCCGTCACGACCCTCACGCAGAACGTCACCGAGCTCCAGGCCGGCATCGCGGCCGCGGGCCGCATCCGCGAGGTCGAGGCCATCGAGACGGAGGAGCCCGAGCGCACCTCCGGTGCACCCGGGCGAGACGCCGCGGGGAGCCGCCGGGGGGGGGGGGGGGGGGGGGGGGGGGGGG
>NZ_JACSQE010000003.1:240111-268667 GCF_014836745.1 Oerskovia gallyi | reverse complement strand
CCGCGCGCCGGCGGCGGGCGCCGTGATCTCGCTGCCCGACGACGCCGCGCACCATCCCGCGCGCCTCGCCGACGCGGAGGGCGAGCCGCCCGTGCTCGCGTTCCGCGACGTCGCCGCGCGCTACCTGCCGGGCGGCGAGCCCGTCGTGCGCGACCTGACGTTCGAGGTGCCGCGACGGGGGCAGGTCGCGATCGTCGGGCCGTCGGGTGCCGGGAAGACCACGACCTTCTCGCTGCTCCTGCGCTTCCTCCAGCCCGAGTCCGGGACCCTGCTGCTCGACGGCCGCCCGTACTCGGACTACACGTTCGACGAGGTGCGCTCGCGCATCGCGTACGTCGAGCAGGAGACGCCCGTCGTGCCCGGCACGATCCGCGAGAACCTCCGGCTCTCCGACCCCGACGCGACCGAGGACGCCATGTGGGACGCGCTCGCCAAGGTGCGCCTCGACGCCAAGGTGCGCTCGCTCGCCGACGGGCTCGACACGTCGCTCGTCGGGACCACGGTGTCCGGCGGGGAGCGACAGCGCGTCGCCCTCGCCCGGGCGGTGCTGCACGCGCCCGAGGTCCTGCTGCTCGACGAGGCCACGGCCCAGGTCGACGGTCTCACCGAGGCCGCGGTCCACGCCGTGATCGAGGACCTGTCGCGCGACCGTGCCGTCGTGACGATCGCGCACCGGCTCTCGACCGTGATCGACGCCGACCAGATCCTCGTCATGGAGGACGGGCGCGTGCGAGCGCGCGGCACGCACGCCGAGCTCCTCTGGGCGGACGACCTGTACCGCGACCTCGTGGCCGCGCTGCGGATCTCGACCGAGGCACCCGCGGGGGTCGAGGTGCGCTGAGGCCCGTCGCGCTCAGCCGAGCTGCGCGAGGCCCTCGGTCGCGATCTTCTCGAACGTCGCCTGGTCGGCCGCGAACTGCGAGTCGGCGATGGGCCAGTGCAGGACGACCTCCGTGATCCCCTGCTCACGGTAGGCGGCCGCGGTCTCGACGAACGCGTCGACCGAGTCGAGCGGCCGGTCCGGGGTGAAGCCCGTCAGGAGGATGCGCTCGATGCTGCGGGGGTCGCGCCCGGCCTCCGTGCACGTCGCCTCGAGGCGGGCCACCTGGGTACCTACGGCGGCGCGCGACGCGGCCGGCGTCCCGTCCTCACCGACGGACGCGTCGCCCGTCGTGACCCACGCCTGCCCGTAGCGGGCGGCCAGCCGCAGCCCGCGGGGCCCGGTCGCGGCGATCGCGAACGGGATGCGCGGCTCCTGGACGGGGCCGGGGATCGTGCGCGCCTCGTGCGCGCGGTAGTGGCCCTCGTCGTGCGTGACGACGGGCTCGGTCAGCAGGCGGTCGAGCAGCGCGGTGAAGTCCCGCAGCCGGTCCGCCCGCTCGCGCGCCGACCATCCCTCGCCCCCCAGGACGGTCGCGTCGAAGCCCGTGGTCCCCGCGCCGAGCCCGAGCGTGACACGCCCGTCCGACAGGTCGTCGAGAGTCATGAGGTCCTTGGCGAGCGTCACGGGCTCGCGGAAGTTCGGCGAGGTGACGAGGGTCCCGAGCCGCAGGCGCTCGGTGACCCCGGCAGCCGCCGCGAGCGTGGGCAGCGCACCGAACCACGGGCCGTCGCGGAAGGTGCGCCACGACAGGTGGTCGTACGTGTAGGCCGCGTGGAACCCCAGGTCCTCCGCGCGGCGCCAGACGTCACGCCCCTCGGACCAGCGGTAGATCGGCAGGATCACGGTGCTCAGTCGCATGGTCCGACCCTACGTGCCCGTGGTCCGCCCGGCCCGGCCCGGCCCGGCTCGGCTCGAACCGGACCGCGGACCTGTGATGTGCTGGTGGCAGTCCCGCTCACGCACCACCGGAGGTCCCCCATGGCTGTCGTCGTCAACGTCTCGCACCGCTACCCGCGCACCGGCTCGCGCGCCGAACAGCTCGCCGTCGTCCGGGGCGACTGGCCCGTGCCCGAGGTCGACAACCCGGAGGCGTTCGCCGACTCCGACGACGCGCAGGAGCTCCTGGACGCGGCGGACGTGCTGATCGCCGCGGCGGGCAACGAGGTCGTCGACGTCCAGCGCATCACCGGGCTGCAGGTCGACGAGGGTGGGCACGTGCGGTTCGAGACGGTCGACGAGCCGGTGCTCGTGGGGATGATCGGGCAGCGCCTGCGGGCGGGGGCGGCGTGGGAGCCGGGAGAGAGCTGGCCCGTGAAGCTCGCCGACGCCGCAGGGGCCGTGAGCGAGTACCTCGAGCTCGTCGGCGAGCCGGCTCCGGGGGAGGGGGAACCACTGCCTGCCGACGCACCGGAGGTCGTCGGTGCGGGGGCTCCCGCGGGCGAGGTCTCCGCCGAGCTCGAGCTCGGCGGGTTCCGCCTGGCCCTGGGCGCCGACGGACACCTGGTCGTCACGGCTCCGGCGGGTCGTTCGGTGACCGTGCTCGCCGCGCACGAGGGCTGAGCCGGGGCGTGCGGGAGCGCGACCACGGCACCCCGGGGGACGTGGCAAGGTGGAGGCCATGACGATCGACCTCCGCATCTTCACCGAGCCCCAGCAGGGCGCCACCTATGACGACATCCTCGCGGTCGCGCGAGCGACGGAAGAGCTCGACTTCGACGCGTTCTTCCGCTCGGACCACTACCTCGTCATGGGGGACGGCGACGGGCTGCCCGGCCCGACCGACGCCTGGACCACGCTCGCAGGCCTGGCCCGCGAGACGAGCCGCATCCGGCTGGGCACGCTCGTGTCCTCGGCGACGTTCCGGCACCCGGGCGTCCTCGCGATCCAGGTCGCGCAGGTCGACCAGATGTCGGGCGGCCGCGTCGAGCTGGGCCTGGGCGCAGGCTGGTTCCCGCAGGAGCACTCGGCGTACGGCATCCCGTTCCCGGCCAAGCGGTTCGGGATCCTCGAGGAGCAGCTCGCCGTGATCACCGGGCTCTGGGAGACGCCCGTGGGGGCCACGTTCGACTTCGCGGGCGAGCACTACACGCTCACGGACTCCCCGGCGCTGCCCAAGCCCGCGCAGTCCCGCGTCCCGGTCATCGTGGGCGGTCACGGTCCCCGCCGCACCCCGGCGCTCGCTGCGCGCTACGCGACCGAGTTCAACGTCGCGTTCCCCGACCCGGGCGTGCTGGGCGACCGCATCGAGAACGTCCGCGTGGTCTGCCAGGACGCGGGCCGCGACCCCGACGACCTGATCTACTCGGCGGCGTTCGTGGTGTGCGTGGGCAAGGACGAGGCCGAGTTCCGGCGTCGCGCCGAGGCGATCGGCCGTGATCCCGAGGAGCTGCGCACGAACGGCATCGCGGGCACGCCGGCCGAGGCCGCGGACAAGCTCGCGGCCGCGAGCGAGCAGGGCGCGACGCGCTTCTACCTGCAGGTCCTGGACCTCGCGGACCTGGATCACCTCGAGCTGATCGCGCGCGAGGTCAAGCCGCAGCTGAGCTGACCCAGCCCTCCCGCCCGACGGCGGAGCGCATCTTCCTCCCGAGGGTGCGCTCCGCCGTCGGGCGTCCTGGGGGGCGGGGACGTGGGACGGGGGTGTCCACGACGTACCGGCCGGTAACGGGGGCTGCTTGCTCGGCAGTACCCTTCCCTTCGGCACTTCACCAAAACTTCACGAACGGAGCCCCCCATGGCAGCACTCGGCTGGAAGATCCACGGAGACGGGAAGCGCGTCGAACCCGGCGCCGTGGTCAGCACCGACGAGCGCCTGAGCTGGCCCCGCACGATCGGGATCGGCATGCAGCACGTCGTCGCGATGTTCGGCGCGACGTTCCTCGTCCCGCTCCTGACCGGCTTCTCGCCCGCGACGACGCTGTTCTTCTCCGCGATCGGGACCATCGGGTTCCTGCTCATCACGCGCAACCGGCTCCCCAGCTACCTCGGGTCGAGCTTCGCGTTCATCGCTCCCATCACCGCGGCGACCGCTTCCGGGGGGCAGTCGGTCGCCGTCGGCGGGATCCTGGTGACCGGAGTCGTGCTCGCGCTCATCGGCGTCGTCGTGCACTTCGCCGGGCCGCGCTGGATCGACCTCACGATGCCGCCCATCGTGACCGGCACGATCGTCGCGCTCATCGGCCTGAACCTCGCGCCCGCGGCGTGGAACAACTTCCAGCAGTTCCCCGTCACGGCCGTCATCACGCTGGCCTCGATCATCCTCATCACGGTCCTCTTCAAGGGCATCGTCGGGCGCCTCGCGATCCTGCTCGGCGTGATCGTCGGGTACGTCGTCGCGACGATCCGCAGCGAGGTCGACTTCGCACCCGTCGCCAAGGCGGCCTGGCTCGGCCTGCCCGAGTTCGTGACCCCCACGTTCGACGTCGCGGTGCTCGGCCTGTTCGTCCCGGTCGTGCTCGTGCTCGTCGCGGAGAACGTTGGCCACGTGAAGTCCGTCGCGACCATGACGGGCAAGAACCTCGACGACCTCACGGGCCGCGCCCTGTTCGCCGACGGCCTCGCGACGACGTTCGCGGGCATCGGCGGTGGCTCGGGCACCACGACGTACGCCGAGAACATCGGCGTCATGGCCGCCACGCGCGTCTACTCGACCGCGGCCTACTGGGTCGCGGGCGCCACGGCCCTGGTGCTGAGCATGTCGCCCAAGTTCGGGGCGCTCATCGCGACCATCCCCGCGGGCGTCCTGGGCGGCGCGACGACCATGCTCTACGGCATGATCGGCATCCTCGGTGCGCGCATCTGGGTGCAGAACAAGGTCGACTTCTCCGACCCGGTCAACCTCACCACGGCCGCTGTCCCGCTCGTCGTCGGCATCGCGAACTTCACGTGGGTCATCGGCGACGTGACGTTCGAGGGCATCGCCCTGGGCACGGCGTCGGCGCTCGTGATCTACCACGTCATGCGCAACATCGCCCGGTGGCGCGGGACCTCGCAGGAGCCCGCGAGCCCGGCGTCGGTGCCGGGCGGCACGGAGATGGCGGAGCGCTGACCGTGCTGTCGGACCCGGGATCGGTCAGGCAACCCCTGACCGGCCTCGGGTTCGGCCCGCGGGCCGGGTCTAGAGCTTGAGCCCCAGCACGTAGCCCTCGTCGGTCGGGACGCGTTCGAGGCCCAGGTGCTCGTAGAAGCCGATCGCCGCGGTGTTCGTCTCCGAGACACCCAGGTGGACCCCCTGGACACCGCGCTCCCGCAGGGCGTCGAAGAGCACCTCGAGCAGGCGCCGCCCGTTGCCGCCGCCCTGGGCTGCGGGCAGCAGGTCGATGTGGAGATGTGCGGGGAAGAGGTCGACCACCGCACGGTCCGCCGTCGACGGGGCGTGCATGGCGCGCACCAGGCCGGCGTCGTCCGTGTCCGGGACAAGGGTGTCCAGCGGATAGCGGGCCCGCAGGGCCGGCCACCAGTCGCGCTCGCAGCGTTCCTCGAACGTCGCCGTGTCCCTGGTGCCGACGACGTATCCGAGCGCGCCGGACCCGTCGTCGACCACGAACGCGAGGTCCGGCTCGAACGCCAGGTAGGCCCCGAGGTAGATCTCGCCGAGCAACCGGGGGTCGCGATACCTCTCCGTGGCGTCGCCGCCGTCGGCACCCGTCCGCAGGCAGATGTCGTACAGACGCTCGACCTCGCGAGGATCGGTGGTGCGAGCAGGGCGGATCGGGAGGGAGACCATCGTGTGCCGGACCGTTCGAGAGCAGGGAGGAGGAGACGCCGCGCCCAGACAGTAGCCGCGAACCCGGCTCAGGGCCACCGGGATGTGCGTGCTGTCGGGGGAGTGCGTCAGCCTCCTACGGCCGGCTCCCCCTCGGCGGGCACCTCGTCGGCCGGCGGCTCCTCTGCGGGCGGCGCCGGCGGGACGTAGGCCTCCCGCGGGGTGATGGTCTCGACCGCGACGCACTTCGCCGGGTTGGCCAGGGGCACCGCGGGGTCGATCTCCACGAGCTCCTCGTCCACCAGGTTCACGAAGTTCTCGCCGAGCACCAGGTCGACGCTCGCGTCCGCACGGTTGTCGAGCACCAGGACCGGGTCCTGGTAGTGGGCCGCGAGCGTGTACGCCTGCGCGACCCCGTTCACGCCGAACGAGATCTGCGTGCTGTGCTGGGTCGTGCCCTTGCCGGCGGGGGTCTGGAGATTGCCGACCAGGGCGATCGTGAAGCCGCGGTTGCGGAGGACCTGCTCGTTGGCGGCGCCCAGACCGCCCTTGCCCGTGGCGTTGAAGATCCGGACCTGGACGTCGCCGTAGGGGACCGGCAGGGTGCCCTCGGCGAGGCACGGGGTCTTCGCGTCGGCGATGACACCGTCCACCTTGGGAGAGCTGAACTGGCGGTCGAAGGGAGGCTCGACCGCACCCGTGTAGACCGCCAGGGCGCCGATGCCGGTGATCGCCAGGAACGCGACGAGCAGCCCGAAGACCACGGCCTGCCGCTCGTGCATGCGCCGTCGGCGGACGGTTCGAGAGGGATCGGAGCCAGGCTGCGTGGTCACGCCAGAAACCTACCCGACCGAGGGGGCGTTGAGCATGAGCACACGGGCGTGCAGGATGGCGCGCTGCTGCAGGGCTGCGCGGACCGCCCTGTGGAGGCCGTCCTCGAGGTAGAGGACCCCCTGGTACTCCACGACGTGCGCGAACAGGTCACCATAGAACGTCGAGTCCTCCGAGAGCAGGTTGTCGAGGTTCAAGGTCCGCTTGGTCGTCACGAGCTCGTCGAGCCGGACCTGACGGGGCGGGACGCTCGACCAGTCCTTGGGCGTGACCAACCCGTGATCCGGGTACGGGCGCCCGTCACCGACGGCCTTGAAGATCATGCGGGCCAGTCTAGGGGGAGCCCTCGGCGCGTTGCCGCGGATCGCGCCCCGTCGCCCCACAACTCCACAGGCCCCGCACATCCGGCCCTCACCGCCCGCTCGGGGACCGGGGGCACGTCACGCACCTCCCACGTCCCGGCGCCGGAACCCGGCGTAGGCGACCGCGACGAGGGCTCCGGCGATCGCGGTCAGCACGAGCACGGGGCCGAGCGAGAACGGGTCGAGCGGCACCTGGGGCACGTGCGTGAAGGGCGACAGGTCGCGGACCCACTGCGGCAGCCCGAACAGCTCGCCGAGCTGACCGACGACCAGGAAGACGGTGACGACGCCCCAGCCCAGGGCCACGAGCCGAGGCCGCCACGCGTACAGCACCAGGACGAGCCCGGCGACGACCAGGGCGGCCGGGACCTGCACGAGCCCGGCCCCGACGGCGTCGCCGAGAGCGTCGGCCCAGCCACCCGACACGAGCGCGTGCCCCAGACCCATCATGAGCCCGGCCCACAGCGGGACGGCGACGACGCCCGCGACCAGCAGCACGACCGAGGCCGTCAGGTACCGCGTCCGGGAGGTGCCCGTCGCGAGCACCAGCTCGGCCCGACCAGAGGTCTCCTCGGCGTGGACCCGGGACACGAGCGTCACGGCGAACGCCGCCGCGGCGATCCCGACGAAGCCCATGATCGCGACCTGGAAGACCTGTGCGAGCGCCCCGGCCCCGCCGAGCTGCGCGATGATCTGCTGCATCTGCGGGGACGACCCGGCGATGTCGTCGACCGAGTCCAGCAGGAAACCGACGAGCAGGCAGTACGCCCCGACTCCCAGCGTCCACGACACGATGCCGGGGAGCTGGAGCCGCGTCGCGAGCGCGAGCGGGCTCACGAGCGACGCGGAACCGGCCGGCCCGGGGCGCGGCTGGACGAGGCCCGCGCCGAGGTCCCGCCCGAGCGAGAGCCGGGCTGCGACCGCCACGCACGCGACGAACAGTGCGAGGCACAGCAGTGCGGGACCCCAGGCGTTCGCGCCGAACGGGTCGATCTCCTGGACCCACCCGACGGGCGAGACCCAGTGCAGCCAGTCCGCGGAGTCGATGTCGGCCACGCCGCGCAGCGCATACCCCGCGACGAGCAGCAGGACGCCGATCGTGTTGGCGGTCCGCGACGACGTCGCGACCTGGGCGCACACGCCCCCGATGCCGGTCGCGGCCAGGCCGAGCGCCGCGAACTGGAGGCCGAACGCGACGGACGAGGCGCCGTCGGCCCCCTGCGCCACGAACATCGCGGCCATGGACGCGCCCGTGACCACGGACATCCCGGCCGCGACGAGGACCCCCGTCGCGAGCGGTGCGAGCGACCCCACGCGGGCCGCGCGCACGAGCTCGAGCCGGCCCGTCTCCTCCTCCTTGCGCGTGTGGCGCACCACGGTGAGCACGGCGAGGACGCCCAGCACCAGGATCATGAACAGGCCCACGCGCCAGGTGGCCGTCGAGGCGACGGACCCCGTGTGCTCGAGCGGCCCGAGCAGCGCGAGGAACGCGCTGTTGGTGCCCATGCTCGCGGCGAGCTCGTCGCGCTCGGCCTGCGTCCCGTAGACGGTGGCGACCGACGAGTACGTGACCACGACCATGAGCAGCACCACGACGACGTACACGGGCAGGACGATGCGGTCGCGGCGCAGCGCGAGGCGGGTCAGGGCGCCCGTGCCCGCGAACGCTCCGCGCAGGGACAGGGGAGGGGCCGACACCCGCGACGGGGCCGGGGCCGTCGCCGACGAGGCGAGCGTGGTCATCTCAGCGCCTCGCCGTCGAGCAGGGCGAGCTCGTCGCCGTACTGCCGCAGGAACAGCTCTTCGAGCGAGGGAGGCTCGATCGTCAGGCCGTGGGGTTCGAGGTCGGCGAGCGCACGCGTGACCTGGGGCAGGGCGTCGTCGTCGACGTGGAAGGTCACGTGCGATCCGTCGACGACGAGGTCGTGGACCCCGGCCAGGCCCGCGAGACCGCCCGTGACGTCGGGGGAACCATCCGCGCCGGCTCTGCGCCCGGCCCCCGGCCCGACGGTCACGACGACCTTGGACCGCGTCAGGTGCCGCAGCTCGCGCAGGGTCCCGGACTGCACGGCGCGGCCGCCCCGGATGATCGTGACGGTGTCGCACAGCGCCTCGACCTCGGCGAGGATGTGGCTCGACAGCAGGACCGACGTGCCGCGCGAGGTCGCCTCGCGCACGCAGTCCTGGAACACGGCCTCCATGATCGGGTCGAGGCCCGACGTCGGTTCGTCCAGCACGAGCAGCTCGGCGTCGGCGCTCAGCGCGGCGACGAGCGCGACCTTCTGCCGGTTCCCCTTGGAGTAGGTGCCGGTCTTCTTGGTCGGGTCGAGCTCGAAGCGTTCGAGCATGCGGGCCTTGCGGCGCTCGTCGACGGCCGCGCCGCGCAGGCGCAGCAGCAGGTCGATCGTCTCGCCGCCCGAGAGCTGGGGCCAGAGCGTGACGTCGCCCGGGACGTAGGCGAGGCGCCGGTGCAGCGACACGGCGTCGCGGAACGGGTCGCCGCCCAGCAGGGTCGCGGTGCCGGCGTCGGGGCGCAGGAGGCCCAGCAGGACCCGGATGGTGGTGGACTTCCCGGCACCGTTGGGTCCGAGGAAGCCCGCGACCTCTCCGGCACGGACCGTGAGGTCGAGCCCGTCGAGGGCCTTGGTGGTGCCGAACGACTTGTGCAGGTCGTGGATCTCGACGGCGGGCCCGCGGGTGGTGGCGGGGTTCGTGCGTGCGGTCGTGGTCATGGTTCCTCGTCAGGGAGGCAGGGTGTGAAGGGGAGGGGGACGGTCGTGGGCCAGGGTCGGGAGGGAGCGTCGGGAGGGTGCCCGACGGCGTCGCTCGCCCCGGAGGGACCGGCTGCGGACCGCGTCCGTCGTGCTGGGGCTACCGGGCCGGCGCTGCGGCCTGTCCGCGGGGTGGCGGCTCGGCGTACCGGAGGTATGCGTCGAGGAGCGTGCGGTCGGTGAGGAACCCGTCCGTGAAGAGCTCGATCGACGGCAGGCCGTGCCGGTCGACGTACCCGCGGACGACGGCCCCGGTGTCGCCCGGGTCGGCGGGCGGGTTCAGCGTGAGGTCGAGGAGGATCGTGCCGAGAGACTGCGTCACGAGGTAGCGGGCGCGCGCCCTCTCGTCCAGCGAGGGCTTGATGGTCCCGGTGGCGACCCCGTCCGCGACGTAGGCCACGGCGTCGTCGATCATGCTCTCGACGAAGGAGCGGGCGAGATCGCCGCCCTCCTGGAGGCTGCGGAGGACGTAGCCGAGCACGGGACCGTACTCCTCGATCGACGAGAGCTGCGCGAGGACGTCCATGGGGCTGCCCCGGGAGCCGTGCTCGTCGCCCAGGACGTTGCGCTTGTTCTCGCGGACGAGGACGAGGACGTGCTCGTCGCACGCACGGCGCAGCCCCTCCTTGGACCCGAAGTGGTGGATGACGAGTCCCGGGCTGACCCCGGCGTCGGCCGCGATGGTGCGGACCGGGACCCGGAATCCCTCGGACGCGAAGCGGAGCAGGGCGGCGTCGCGGATCCGGGCGCGCCCGGTGAGGTCCGGGACGTCGAGCGTCTCCGGGACGTCCGACGTCTGCGGGCCCGTGCCGGTCGGGGCGTGACCGGCAGCCGGGGGTGCTGAACGCATGTTCAACACGCTAAACACTTGTTCAGCAGGGCACAAGGGGCTGCGCGTCAAGAAGGCGTCAAGGTTCGGGGCCGTCGCCGACGCGGCCGGAGTGGCCGAGAGTCCGCCGCGAGGATGACGGCCGACCCTCTCCGGACGGACCGGCGAATCAGGGACGGACCAGGGGAGTCCCCGATGTGCGCGCACCGGGCCCCGGCGTACCGTCGAAGCATGAGCCACATCCTCGCCAGACCGCGCCACGGCGCCGTGATCGCCGGTGTCTGCGCGGGCCTCGCCCGCCGCTTCGACATCAGCCCGACGCTCGTCCGCGTCATCGCGGTCGCCTCGTGCATCCTGCCGGGACCGCAGGTCCTGGCCTACGTCGTCCTGTGGATCATGCTGCCCCGCGACCCCGAGTGAGCCCTTGCCGCGCGGCTCGTGGCCGTCAGAGCCGCAGAGCGAGCCAGCGCTGCGCGTACCGGTCGTCGTTGAACGCCGGGACGTCCACGTACCCGCGTCCCGCGTAGAGCGCCAGGGCCTCGACCAGGTCGTGCCGGGTGTCGAGCCGCACCACCTCGGCGCCGAGGTCCCGTGCCGCGGACTCGGCCGCGTCGAGCAGGGCGGTGGCGATGCCGCGTCCGCGGAACGCAGGGTCGACGAAGACGCGCTTGAGCTCGGCGGTCGGCGCGGAGGCGTCGCGTGCGAGCACGACGCCCGCGCACCCCACGGCCACGGGGCCCTCGCGGCCGTCCGCCCAGGCGAGGTGGAACGAGCTTCCGGGAGCAGCCAGCCCCGAGGAGTCCTGGGCGGCGAAGCCCGAGACGAGGTCCTCCTGCGGGGTCGTGTGGCCGAAGTACCGGTCGCTCACCTCGGTGTAGTACCGGAACAGGATCGCCTGCGACTCCGGAGCGCGGACCGGGTGCTCCGCGACCCGCCAGGTCACCGCGAGGTCCGTGCGGAGGGGGCGGTCTGCAGGGGGCACGCCCGCCAGTATGCCTCGGGCGCACCGCGTTCCTGCACGGTCGCCCGGGGCTTTTGTCCGGCAAGGGTCGGCATGGCACCATCCGAGGGTGCGCTCCCACCCCACCCGAACCGCCCTGCTGCCACTCTGCCTCGCCGTCGCCGCCATGACGCTCGCAGGATGCGTGTCCACCGCCTCTCCCATGGCGACCGCGGAGCAGACCCCCGCCGCAGCGCCTCCCGCGACGCCGATCTCGCCGTTCGACGGGGCGACCAGGGCGGGCGCGCTCCTGCTGGCCGCGGCAGGCGAGCTCGACCCGGCGATCCTCCCGGCGGGCTTCCACTACGTCGAGACCGTCGACCTCGACCTCTCGGAGTCGACGAGCTCGGTCTACGTCCAGGGGCAGCCCGGGGAGCAGGGGCCGGGGCTGTACGTCCACGCGGTGCACGCGGGCGTCACGGTCGAGAGCCTCGGCGACGACTGGACTCCCGAGGCCGTGCCCGAGCTCTCGGGCGAGGAGACGGTGACCGTGGCCTCGGACCCGGTCGGGCAGGACCGGTCGGTCGTCACGATCGACGCGCCCCCCGCGGGCATGGTGCGGCTCATCGGAGACGGCGTCTCGCGCGACGAGCTTCTCGCGACGGCAGAGCGTCTGCTCGACTCGGTGGGCTGACGTCTCGTCCGCGCGGTGCGGTGACGCGCCGACCCGGTGGCGACTCCTAGAAGACCCACCGGACGACCGTCACCGCGCCGATGACCACCAGTGCGAGCAGGACGACGCCCGTGACCAGGCAGCCGACGGCGAGAGCATCCTCTCACCAGGGGTCACCCACCTCGCGGCCCTTGTCCGACCAGTCGAGCGTCCTGCCTGCTCTTGCCTCGGCGCGGCCGCGGCCGTCGAGTAGCCGCTGGCGCGCCACCTCGGTGGTGGCGGCCTCCTCGGAGGAGCGCCAGCGCAGAGCGCGCATGATCCGGACCGGGTCCTTGCCACAGGCGCGCTCGAAGGCAGCCACCTCGCGCTCGTCACGCTGCTCGGTGAGGTAGGACCACCGTCCGGCTTCGACGAGATCGCCGTCCAGGCGGCAGACGGCGGCGAGCCGTTCGCGCGCGTCGAGCCGGTGGGGCAGGCTCCGGACGAGGCTGCTCAGCCTCGTGCGCGCCATCGTGACGTCGCCGACGCGCAGGTCTTCCTCGACCCGTTCCAGGGTCCGCTCCACGCTCATGGGGTGACTCTAGGGCGTGGCACCCGCACCACGATCACCCGCGTCCGCGTCCGCGTCGGCGAACGACGAAGGGCCCGCAGCGCACGCTGCGGGCCCTTCGGTCTGCGGAGGATGGGGGATTCGAACCCCCGAGGGCTTTTAACCCAACACGCTTTCCAAGCGTGCGCCATAGGCCACTAGGCGAATCCTCCGTGCTGCAACGTCGACCCACGCGGGGCGTCAGGCAGCGTGTCGAGAATACCGGACGCCGGGCCTGCGACCGAATCGGCCCGTCCCGGGCGGTGTCCGGCACCGCCTTCCGGGACCGCGCCGGCTCGGGGGGACCGGTTTCGACCGGGGGTCCGGGGGCCGGTTTCGGACGACTGGCCCTCCTGGGCTAGGCTGGGTCCAGACCCCTCGTGCGGCGCTATCTCACTGAACTCCCCCAGGGCCGGAAGGCAGCAAGGGCAGGTGGGCTCTGGTGGGTGCACGGGGGGTCCTTTCATGCCCCGGCCAGATGTGGCCTGCGTCATAGGCGACGCGGCGATATCGCCCTAAACCCGTATGTATCGCCCGCGACCGGCCACGATGTGGACGAAATTCCGTCCAGCATCTGGAATATCGACCATCGCAGTGGTTTTGAGGCGACGAGCGTGCGCATCATGGAGCCATGACCCGCCCCACGAGCACCGAGCTCACGACGCACCGCGCAGCCACCGGCTGCCGAATGTCGTGTCGCTCCGTCCTGCGTGGCGCCGGTCGAATGTGCTGTCAGCTCTGACCTGACCCCAGCACCGCACCGCCCGCTCCGCGAGCGCAGCCCGGAGACGACCGGAGCCCGCGCCGAAGCGCCCGCCTCATCCCTTCCTGAACCACCGACCACCGGTGACGTGTCCTCGCGACGCGCGCTCCGTCGTCGGGCAGGAGGACGTTCCACCTCCCACCCCGTCACCACCGTGACGCTCCCTCACGGACGCCCCGCGACAACCGCCGGCGCCCGTCACCGGAAGGACAGACCATGCTCCGCAAGAACCTCACCCTCGCTGCGATCGCGGCCACCGCAGCCCTCACGCTCGGAGCGTGCGCCACGACCCCCACCGACAGCGGTGCCTCGGCAGGCAGCGCCGACGACGTCGTCAAGATCGGCGTGGTCGGCGCAGCCGACGACAAGTGGGCCGTGTTCGAGAAGGTCGCCAAGGAAGAGGGCCTCAACATCGAGATCGTCGACTTCGGCGACTACCAGCAGGCCAACCCGGCGCTCGCGCAGGACCAGATCGACCTCAACCAGTTCCAGCACCTGCAGTTCCTCGCGGGCTACAACGTCGAGGCCGGGGACGACCTCCAGCCCATCGGCGCCACCGCGGTCTACCCGCTCGCGCTCTACTCGACCAAGCACACGGCGCTCGAGGACATCCCCGCGGGCGGCGAGATCGCGGTCCCCAACGACGCGACCAACCTTGCCCGCGCGCTCCTGGTCCTCCAGGAGGCGGGGCTCATCGAGCTCAAGGACGGCGGCAGCTCGCTGTCGACCGAGGCCGACGTGCTCCCGTCCTCCAAGGTCAAGGTCACCCCCGTCGACGCCGCGCAGACCGCGATCTCGCTCCAGTCCGTCGACGGCGCGATCATCAACAACGACTTCCTCGAGGACGCCGGGCTCGCCCCCGAGGACGCCCTGTTCCAGGACGACCCCGACTCCTCGGCCTCCGAGCCCTACATCAACGTGTGGGTCGCCCGTGCCGAGGACAAGGACGACGAGACGCTCCTGAAGATCGCCGCGCTCTCCCAGAACGAAGAGGTCGTCGCCGCCGAGAAGAAGGCCTCGGGCGGCACCGCGGTCATCAAGGACAACTCCGCGGCCGACCTCCAGGAGATCCTCGCGGGGATCGAGGAGAACTACCGCGCCCAGGACTGAGCCCTCGGCGTGAGCCCCCGGTGCCCGACGACGTCACCCACCGTCGTCGGGCACCGGCGTCCCCTCGCCCGACGCACCACCAGCGTGTTCGACTGTCCGTACACGCGTCCCCCGCACACCGTGCGAGGTCACGCGGCCCTCACGAGGGGCCCGGCCACCGCACCCCCGCACGAGAGGTTCCTCCGTGAGCACCACCTCGGACACGATGGTCCGATTCCGCGACGTGACGAAGGTCTTCGGGACCGGCTCGTCCGCCGTGGCGGCCGTCGACGGCGTCACCCTGGACATCCGGGCAGGTGAGATCTTCGGCGTCATCGGCTACTCGGGCGCGGGCAAGAGCACGCTCGTCCGGCTCATCAACGCGCTCGAGCCCGTCACCAGCGGGAGCGTCGTCGTGGACGGGGACGAGGTGAGCGCACTCTCCGAGCGTGAGCTGCGGCCCGTGCGCGCGAGCATCGGCATGATCTTCCAGCAGTTCAACCTGCTGTCCTCACGGACCGTCGCCGGGAACGTGGCGTACGCGCTCAAGGTCGCGGGCTGGGACAAGCCGCGGCGCGAGGCCCGCGTCGCCGAGCTCCTCGACTTCGTGGGGCTCTCCGACAAGGCCACGGCGTACCCGTCGCAGCTCTCGGGCGGGCAGAAGCAGCGTGTCGGGATCGCCCGTGCGCTCGCCACGTCGCCCAAGCTCCTGCTCGCCGACGAGGCGACGAGCGCCCTGGACCCCGAGACGACGCGCGACGTGCTCGCGCTCCTGCGCCGCGTCAACGCCGAGCTCGGTGTGACGATCGTCGTCATCACGCACGAGATGGACGTCGTGCGCTCGACCTGCCACCGGGTCGCGGTCATGGAACACGGCAAGGTCGTCGAGGTCGGCGAGGTCTACGACGTGTTCTCCTCGCCGCAGGCCACCGCGACCAAGAAGTTCGTCGGGACGGCCCTGCGCGACCGGCCCGGCCCCGACGCCCTCGAACGCCTGCGCCGTCGGCACCCCGGACAGCTCGTGACCGTCGGGGTCCACGAGGACGGGACCTCGGGCGCGAGCCTGACCCGGCTCCTGCGCGAGCACGGGCTCGACGGCTCCGTGGTGTTCGGTGGGATCTCCGAGATCGGGGAGCGGCCCTTCGGCTCGCTCACGCTCGAGCTCGCAGGGGACGACACGACCATCGCGAGCTTCCTCACCGAGCTGTCCGCGACCACCGACGTCGTGGACCTCGGGACCGCCGCCGACCCCCGCGACGACCCGCGCGTCGTGGCCGGGGCGAGCGACGAGTCGGGCGAGGCCGACGACGCGACCGGGGCTCCGCCGTCGGGCCGGGTCGACGAACCCGACCCGCGCGACGCGTGGCAGAGCGAGAGATGGCCCGGGACGGGCAGCACCGGTACCTCGGGGCTCGGTCGCCCCGGCACGCAGGGCACCCAGCCCGGTGACTTCGGCACCGAGCCCGGCACGTTCGGAGGCAAGCGATGAACCGCGACTGGTCCACCCTGCTGCCGATCCTGTGGGACGCGCTCGGCGAGACGCTCTACATGGTCTCGATCGCGCTCCTCGCGGGCGGCCTCGGCGGCCTGGTCCTGGGGCTCGCGCTCTACTGCACGCGCAAGGGCAACCTGCTGGCGAACAGCGTGGTGTTCAACGTCCTCAACGTGCTCGTCAACATCGTCCGACCCATCCCGTTCATCATCTTCCTGACGATGATCTACCCCGTGACGCTCGCGGTCGTCGGGACGACGATCGGCACCGAGGCGTTCATCCTGCCGCTGTCCGTCATGACCGCGTTCGGGACCTCGCGCATCGTCGAGCAGAACCTCGTGAGCATCGACCCGGGCGTGGTCGAGGCCGCGCGCGCCATGGGCGCCTCGCCCTGGCGGATCATCCGGACGGTCCTCATCCCCGAGGCGCTCGCGCCGCTCATCCTGGGCTACACGTTCATCTTCGTGGCCGTGATCGACATGTCCGCGATGGCCGGGTACATCGGCGGCGGCGGCCTGGGCGACTTCGCGATCCGGTACGGGTACCAGCGGTACAACTGGGCCGTCACGGCCGTGACGGTCGTGGTCATCATCGTGATCGTGCAGGTCGTCCAGTTCTTCGGCAACTGGCTCGCGCGCAAGGTCCTGCGGCGCTGAGGCGCGGCCGACGGCCCCGGGCAGCGCGGCCGTCGGCCCGCTGTGCGCGCTGTCAGCCACGCCGTCTAGAGTTGCCGGGGTGAGCACCGCCCTGTACCGCCGCTACCGGCCAGAGACCTTCGCCGAGGTCATCGGGCAGGACCACGTCACCGGACCACTGCGGCAGGCGCTGCGCAGCGGACGAGTGAACCACGCCTACCTCTTCTCCGGCCCTCGCGGCTGCGGCAAGACGACCTCGGCGCGCATCCTCGCGCGCACCCTGAACTGCGCACGCAACACCGAGGAGACGCCCATCGACACCCCCTGCGGGGAGTGCTCGTCGTGCGTCGAGCTCGCGCGCGGCGGATCCGGCAGCCTCGACGTCATCGAGATCGACGCGGCCTCGCACAACGGTGTCGACGACGCCCGCGAGCTGCGCGAGCGCGCGACCTTCGCGCCCGCCCGCGACCGGTACAAGATCTTCATCCTCGACGAGGCCCACATGGTCACGCCGCAGGGCTTCAACGCGCTCCTCAAGCTCGTCGAGGAGCCCCCGCCGCACGTGAAGTTCATCTTCGCGACGACCGAGCCGGACAAGGTCATCGGGACCATCCGCTCGCGCACGCACCACTACCCGTTCCGCCTCGTCCCTCCGGACGTCCTGGGTCCCTACCTCGAGCAGCTCTGCGCCGCGGAGGGCGTGACCATCGGCACCGGCGTCGTGCCGCTCGTCGTGCGCTCGGGCGGCGGCTCGGTGCGTGACTCGCTGTCCGTCATGGACCAGCTCATCGCGGGCGCCGAGGCCGGGAGCGTCGACTACGAGCGTGCCGTGGACCTGCTGGGTTTCACGCACGCCTCGCTGCTCGACGACGTCGTGGAGGCCCTCGCGGCCCGCGACGGCGCGAGCATCTTCCGGGTCGTCGAGCAGATCATCACCACGGGGCACGAGCCGCGCCGCTTCGTCGAGGACCTCCTCGAACGCCTGCGCGACCTCATCGTCATCTCCGTCTCCGGCGGTGCCGCGGACGCCGTGCTGCGCGACGTCCCGTCCGACCAGCTCGACCGCATGAAGACCCAGGCGCAGAACCTCGGCGCGGCCGAGCTCTCGCGCGCGGCGGACCTCGTCAACGCGGCGCTCACCGAGATGAGCGGCGCCACGTCGCCACGCCTGCACCTCGAGCTCCTGTGCGCGCGCCTCCTGCTCCCCGGCGTGGACGACGGCGCCGCGGGGCTCGCGGCGCGCATCGACCGGCTGGAGCGAGGCGGCCTCGGCGTCGCGGGCATCGCGCCCGTCGCGGCCGCGCCACGCCCGGGAGGACCCGAGGGCCTCGTCGCCCCCGCGCCGCGTGCCCCGCGGGTCGAGGACGACGCGCCCGTAGCCCCCGTGAGCGGGCTCAGCGGTGCTGCTGCCGCCCGGGCGGCGCTCCAGGCCCGCAAGGCAGGGGAGGGGGCGGCTCCTGCGGCCGCCGAGCCGCGGGCCGCTGCGCTCACGAGCGACGTCGCCTCCGCGGGCGAGACCTCGGGCGCCGCGGGCGAGAGCGAGGACTGGCCCGTCGTCGTGCCGGTCGGCACGGGCGAGCCCGCGACGAGCGAGGTGGCGACGGACGCACCCGTCGGGACGCCGGTCGTCGCCTCCCCGGTCGAGGGTGGTGCTGCCGCGTCCGTCGTGCCGGACGACGACGCCGCCCCTGCCGCGCACCTCGGTTCGGTGACGGCTCCCGAGGCCGCGCGGGTCGAGCCGGCTCCCGCACCTGCTGCGGCCACCCAGGCGCCCGTCGCGCCGGTGGCCGTGGTCCAGCCCCCGGCCGCCCCGGCGCCCGCCGCCCAGGCGCCCGCGTCGAGCGATGTCGACGCACTCAGCACCGACGTCCTGCGTCGACGCTGGCCCGAGGTCCTCCAGACCCTGAGCTCGAGCCGCGTCACGTGGTCGCTCGTGAGCGGCAACGCGCAGGTCGGGGAGCTCACGCCGGACACCCTGTACCTCGCGTTCCAGACGCCGGCGCTCGCGCGGACCTTCTCCACGTCCCGGCACACGGGGGCCGTCCAGGAGGCCGTCTACCAGACCCTCGGCTTCCAGGTCCGGGTCGAGGCCCGCCTCGACGAGGGCGGCGGCTCGGCCCCGAGCGCTCCCGTCCCGGACGCGCCGCCCGCGCCGCGCCGGGACGAGCCGTCCGACGACGGCGCACCGGGCGCCCCTGCTGGTCCGGCCGCGGGAGGCCCAGCGCCGACCGCACCGTCGAACGGCCCCGGCGGTTCCGGACCTGAGGCCGTCGTGCCGGTCGGCGAGCCCGTCGGCGTGGTCTCGGCACCCGGGGGACCTGGGATGCAGTCGGCCTCGTCAGCCCCGAACGGTCCGGGTACTGTCCGGCCCTCGGGCCCCGGTGCGCAGGGAACGGCCCCCGTGCAGCAGGGCGGCGTCGCGCTCCAGGAGCGCCCGGCAGCCCGGCCCGCCTCCGCTCCCCGCACCGCGCCGGAGGCCGAGCCGGTCGTCAACGCGGCCGACGAGGCCTGGCTCGCGGGTCTGCCCGTGACCGAGCCCCCCGTCGACTACGACGAGGGCCACGAACCGCCGCCCGCGGACCAGGGGCGAGCGGCGTCGTCGGGCAGCAGGCCTGCTCCCCGTCCCACCGCGCCTTCTCAGGCCTCCGCGCCGTCGGCGCCCAGCGCCCCGACGCCCGCCGTCCCCACCGGGCCCGCGCCCGGCGTGCGCGAGTCGCGCCGTCAGACCCTCGAACGGCAGGCCGCCGAGCAGAGGGCCCGACAGTCGTCGGCGCGCGTCGCGGTCTCGATGGACGACGACTCGCCGTCCGACGACGACCCGGACCTCGCGTCGTCGGGCCTGGTCGGCGCGCCGCTCGTGGCTCAGCTGCTGGGCGGCGTCGTGATCGACGAGACCATCGACACCGGGCTCTGACCGTGAGCCCGCGCGGCGAGCTCCACCACGTCGAGCTGTGGGTCGAGGACCTCGACACCGCGGAGAGCTCGTGGGCGTGGCTGCTCGACGAGCTCGGCTACACGCGCTTCCAGACGTGGGCCTCGGGCCAGAGCTGGCTGCGCGGGGCGACGTACATCGTGCTCGAGGCGAGCCCCGCCGTCCGCGCCGAGAAGCACGACCGCCTGCGCCCCGGCCTCAACCACCTGGCGTTCTCGGGCGGTCGCCCGAGCGAGGTGGACGACCTGGCGGCGCGCGCGGCCGAGCACGGGTGGAGCTTGATGTTCGCGGACGCCCACCCCTACGCGGGCGGCCCCCAGCACTACGCGGCCTACCTCGAGAACGCCGACGGCTTCGAGGTGGAGATCGTCGCGGCGGACGACTGACACGACGCCTGACACACGGCCCGCGACGCCTGCGCGCGGCGGACTTCGGAGTCGGTGGCGCCACGTAGGCTGGGGGAGTGTATGAAGGCGCGGTCCAGGACCTGATCGACGAGCTCGGCCGACTCCCCGGAGTCGGCCCCAAGAGTGCCCAACGCATCGCGTTCCACCTCCTCGCGGCCGACGCCGCGGACGTGCGGCGGCTCGCCGACGCGCTCACCGAGGTCAAGCTGCGCGTGCGGTTCTGCGAGATCTGCGGCAACGTCGCGGAGTCGGAGCAGTGCCGCATCTGCCGTGACCCCCGACGCTCCGCAGAGGTGATCTGCGTCGTCGAGGAGCCCAAGGACGTCGTCGCGATCGAGCGCACGCGCGAGTTCCGCGGCAAGTACCACGTGCTCGGTGGGGCCATCAACCCCATCGACAACGTCGGCCCCGACGACCTGCGCATCCGCGAGCTCCTGACCCGGCTGGCCGACGGCGCGGTCCAGGAGGTCATCCTCGCGATGGACCCCAACGTCGAGGGCGAGGCCACGGCCACCTACCTCACGCGCATGCTCTCGCCCATGGGGTTGCGCGTGTCCCGCCTGGCGTCCGGGCTGCCGGTGGGTGGAGACTTGGAGTACGCCGACGAGGTGACGCTCGGGCGGGCGTTCGAGGGACGGAGGGTCGTCAGTGGTTGAGACCGAAGAGGCCGTGGGGTCGGACCTGAGGTCCGTCGCCGCCTCGGTGTCCGCGCAGGCGCGCACCTTCCTCACGACGACCGCCGAGGTCGCCTCGGGCGCCGCCCCGGAGGCCGCGATCCCGCTGCTGCTCCTGGCCACGTCGGACCTGCTGGCCGTCGGCGCACGGCTCGGCGCCATGATGGACGTCGTCCCGGACCAGCGCTTCGAGCCCGACGCCGGGCCCGAGACCGACCTCGACCCGTTGCGCGAAGGCCTGGCCCGGCTGCTCGACGGCCTCGACGACTACCCGGAGATCGAGGACCCCGTGCTGGGCGCGGTCGTCGGGCAGGCGTCGGTGTCCGGGGACATCGCGTGCATCGCCGAGGCCCTGGCCAAGGGGCTCCAGCACTACGACTCGGGCCAGGAGCTCGAGGCCCTGTGGTGGTGGCAGTTCTCCTACCTGTCGTTGTGGGGCGAGCGGGCCGCGAGCGCGCTGCGCGTCCTGCAGCTCGTGCTCGCGCACCTGCGGCTCGACGTCGAGGACGACGTCGCCGCCGAGGCGGAGTACGACGCGCTGCACGCCTGATCCACGACCGCCCGCGTCAGCGGCGCAGTCTGAGAGACGCCGGACGGGCGCGACCACGCGGTTGCGCCCGTCCTGGTACGAGTCCGCTCAGGCCACGCGCGTACCGCGCGGCAGCTTCGCGGTCGGGATGCGCAGGCGCCGCACGGCCAGGACCACGCCGCCCGCGCCGAGGAGCAGGTTCGCGCCCAGCCCCCACGGCCAGACGGGGGAGTCGTCCGCCTCCGGGGCGTCGACCGGCGACTCGTAGTCGGCGCCGTTGCCGTAGCACCAGTCCTGGACGGGGGAGGGCCCGGTCCGGGCGGCGCGCACACCTGCTCGGATCAGCGACAGCGGGTCGGACGTCGAGAAGTACGCCTCGTCGCTGTCCGCGTACGTGGGTTGCGGCGCGGCGTCCGCGACGATGACGAACGGGTTCACCGCGAGGAGCCACCAGGTGAGCTCGGTGTGGCTCTGCGTGAGCTCGCGCGCCTGCCACTCGCACTCGGGGGCCGTCCCGTACTCCCCGTCGTAGTCGTCAGGGACGCTCCAGACCTGGACCTCGCTCTCGTACGTCACCAGGGGGACCGTGAGCCCGAACGCGATGAGGCTCACGACCGTGAGCCCCGCGACGGTCAGGTAGGTCAGGACCGCGGAACCCGACGTCTTGGTCGTGAGCGCCGAGAACCCGAGCCCGATCGCACAGACCACGGCGAGGAGCACCGCGAGCAGCAGGACCGTCGTGACCAGCGACAGGAACGAGACCCCGCCCGCGACGAGCGCCCACGCGATGAACGGGATGCTCACGACGAGGAACGCGAGCGCCGCGCTCCACGCCGCGACGAGCTTCCCGACGACGATCTCCGCCGCGGTCAGTAGCGTCACCTGGAGAGTCGCGAGGGTCCCGGCGTTCCGGTCGCCGTTGATCGCGGAGGCGCTGAGCGTCGGGGCCACGAGCAGGCCGAGGAAGAGGACGAAGAAGACCACGGCGCCGAAGATGATCGGGCCGTACTGCACGTCGGAGCCGTTGTCGTATCCCGTCGTGAAGGAGAGGGCACCCGACGTCAGGAGCGTGATGCCGCCGACGACCACGAACCACACGACGAGCGCGATCTTCCACCGGGTCGAGCGCACGCGCTGACGCAGCTCGAGCGTCGCGACGGTCTTGACCCCGTGCCACGACAGCGACCAGTCGCCGCGCTTGTCCGGCGTGCTCGCGCTGCCCGTCGGGGCCGTCCCGGTCGGCTGGGGGGAGAGGAACTGCTGGGTGCTCATCGACGCTCCTCCTCGAGGGCGAGGTAGGCCTGTTCGAGGATGCCCCCGGCGGGGGCGCTCGCGACGACGGGGACCCCGGCGACGACCGCGTCGCGCAGGAGCGCTGCGGCCGAGGCGTCGCTGTCCAGGTCGACCAGCGCGGCGCCGTCGGGCTCGGTGCCGAACACGACCCCCGCCCCGGTGAGCCAGGTGTGCAGCGCGACCGGGTCGAGCGCGCGCACGCGCCACGTGCGCCGCGTCGTCGCGGCCTCGCCCACCGTCTCCGACGCGACGGTACGCCCGCGCGAGAGGAAGACGGCGTCGTCGGCCATCTCGTCGAGCTCGGTCAGCACGTGGCTCGAGATGAGGACGGTCTTGCCACGGGCCGCGAGCTCGCGCACGAGGACGCGCAGGTCGACGCGCGAGCGCGGGTCGAGGCCGCTCGCGGGCTCGTCGAGCAGCAGGACGTCCGGGTCGTGGACCAGCGCGCGAGCCAGGCCCAGGCGCTGCTTCTGCCCGCGCGACAGGACGCTCGCGGGGCGGTCGGCGTACTCCTGGAGGTGCACCAGGGCCAGCAGCTCGGCCACGCGCGCGGCTCCCACCGCGGCAGGGAGCCGGTAGGCGGCGGCGAACGTCGTGAGGACCTCGCGGGCCGTCAAGGAGTCCCAGGTGCCGAACGCGTCGGGCATCCACCCGGTGCGGGCGCGCGCCGCGAAGCTCTGCGTGACCGGGTCGAAGCCCGCGACGCGCACCGTGCCCGCGTCGGGGGTGAGGAGGCCCGCGAGGACGAGCAGGAGCGTCGTCTTGCCCGAGCCGTTGGGCCCCACCAGCGCCGTGACCCGGCCGGGGCGCGCCACGAGGTCCACACCGTCGACCGCGTGCACGGTCCCGAAGGCGCGCCGCACGCCCTGGGCGGCGATCCCGCCGGGGGCGGCGACGCCGTCGGGCGCGTGGTCCGGGCCGGGTGCCGCGGGCGCCTCGGGTGCCACGGGCACCTCCGGCCCGACGGCGTCGCTCCCCGACGGTGCGGTGGCGTCCGGGGCGGGTCGTGGTGCGGGAGGCGTCGCGGGCGGGTCGGCCTGTCCGGGTGGTCGGTGCTCTGCTGGATCCCCCTGGGGAGCCCCTGTGCTCGTCATGGCGCCGAGCGTAGCGGTGCACGCCCCGGCGCGGTGCAGCCAGGCCGGGTGACGTCCGGGCGGCTCGTGCGCCTCCTGAGTGACCTGTCCGCCGTCGTGCAAGACTTCCGTGTGACCTGGGACCTCGCCGCGACGCTTCCTCTCGTGGCGCACGCGCCTCTCGCTGCTGGCGACGGGATCGTGCTGCCCGGCTCGGGCGGGCTCGAGCTCGACCTCCTGACGATCGCTCTGCTGGTCCTCGCAGGCCTGACCGCGGGCTGGATCGACGCCGTGGTCGGTGGGGGAGGGCTCGTCCAGCTCCCTGCGCTGCTGCTCGTCCCCGGGATCAGCCCGGTCCAGGCCCTCGCGACGAACAAGCTCGCGAGCATCATGGGCACGTCCGTGAGCGCGACGACGTACTACCGGCGCGTGGGGCCGGACCTTCGGACCGCGGGCCCCATGGCGCTCGCGGCGCTCGTGGGGGCGGTGGGCGGTGCGGCGCTCGCGTCGAAGATCCCCGCCGAGCTGTTCAAGCCCATCATCCTGGTGGTCCTGATCGCCGTGGCGGCGTACACGATCGCCAGGCCGAAGCTCGGCCACACGACGAACCTGCGCTGGGAGGGCAACGGCCACCGGTGGGCCGCCGCGGGGATCGGGCTCGCGATCGGGTTCTACGACGGGCTGCTGGGCCCCGGGACGGGGACGTTCTTCGTGATCTCGCTCGTCAGCATCCTGGGGTACGCGTTCCTGCCCGCCTCGGCGCTCGCGAAGATCGCGAACTTCGCGACCAACGCCGGGGCGCTCATCTTCTTCGTCCCCTACGGCGCGGTGCTGTGGGGTCTGGGGCTCGCGATCGGGGCCGCGAACCTGCTCGGCGCGTACATCGGGGCGCGCATGGCCGTGGCCAAGGGCAGCGGGTTCGTGCGGGTCGTGTTCGTGGTCGTGGTGGGGGTGCTCATCTGCAAGCTGGGGTACGACGTCGTCACGAGCCTGGGGGAGTGACCGTGCGCGAGGAGGGGGTGCCGGGCGTGGCGGCGGTCGTCCTCGATCTCGACGGGACCCTCCTCGACCACGACGGGTCCGCGCGGGCGGCGCTCGCGGCCTGGCTGCCGAGCCTCGGCGTCGAGGCGACCGACGAGCTGGTCGCGGCGTGGTTCGCGGCCGAGGAGAGACATTTCTCCGCCTGGCGCTCGCGCGAGATCACCTTCGCGGAGCAGCGTCGGCGGCGCCTGCGCGACGTCCTGCCGCTCGCGGGCCTCGACCTGGACGTCGACCTGGGGAGCGAGGCCGAGCTCGACGAGGTCTTCGCCGGGTACGCCGCGCACTACCAGGCGTCGTGGACCGCGTACGACGACGTGGAGCCGATGCTCGCGGTGCTCCAGGACCTGCCCGTGCGGCTGGCCGTCCTGACGAACGGGACCGACGAGCAGCAGCACGCCAAGCTCGGCGCCGTGGGACTCGTGGGTCGCCTGGGGCCCGTGTTCACGGCCGAAGCGCTGGGCGTCGCCAAGCCGGACCCGCAGAGCTACCTGCTGGTCTGCGCCGCGCTGGGGGTCGATCCGCGCGACGTGCTGCACGTCGGGGACCGCTACGACCTCGACGTCGTCGCCGCTCGGGCTGCAGGGCTCCGGGCCGTGCACCTGGACCGCACCGGGCAGGGGCCGTTCGAGGAGCCCGCGCGCATCACGTCGCTGGCCGGGCTGACCGAGCTGGTCTTGCGGGGAGGGGCGTGACGGCGGCGGAGGGCACCGGTCGCCCGGGGCCGAGACGGGTGGTCCGGTCCGAGACGGGTGGCTACGCACCTGACGGCGAGACCCGTCTCGTGCGCGAGCACCCGTCTCGCGGGCGGTCGCAGGTACGGCAGCCTGGTGCGACGAACCGTGACGGCGACCTCGTGCACGACCTGCGCGCGCGGCCCCGTTCGCGGGGGCCGGGGTGGGGGCAGTGGCGTCCTCTCGTCGGGGTGCTCGTCGCTGTCGTGGGGTACGTCCTGGTGGCGATCCCCGCTCTCATCGCCTACGACGTCGGGGTCGAGGGTTTCGGGTGCGACCCGAGCCCGCACGCCGAGGCCGACTTCGGGTGCTTCGGCGAACCGCGACCCGCCTCGGGGTTCTTCGCCTTCTTCACCGTGCTCGTCACCGTGCCTGCCGCGCTCGGTATCCTCGTCGCCCGGCCCCGCCGGCGGGGTCTCGTGCTCCTGGTGCTCGCATGCGTGGCGCTCGGGCTCTACACCTACCTGGTGCTGACCAACCCGCACACCTGACCGGCTGTCCGGCTGCCCACCCGCCGCCGAGAACGGGATGGAGGTCGCCAACGGCCCGGAAACGGCCCGAACCCCGTTCTCGGCGCCCGACCAGCACGGCGTCGGCGCTGGTCAGCGGTCGACCCCGGCCGCATCCTGAGCCCCCTCCCGGCGACCCCGGGCCCCGGGCTATCATCGACCGACTCGTAAAGCACCCGGCGGGCCGTTGAGAGAGACGGAGGCCGGCGACGTAACGGAGCAGCAAGTGGCACTTGTCGTGCAGAAATATGGTGGCTCGTCGGTAGCTGATGCGGA
Source organism: Oerskovia gallyi (assembly GCF_014836745.1). NCBI lineage: Bacteria > Bacillati > Actinomycetota > Actinomycetes > Micrococcales > Cellulomonadaceae > Oerskovia > Oerskovia gallyi. Next base: position 242,640 of record NZ_JACSQE010000003.1, on the reverse strand, counting down.
GAGCATCAAGCGGGTGGCGAAGCGCATCGCAGAGACCAAGCGGGCCGGACACGACGTGGTCGTCGTGGTCTCGGCCATGGGTGACACGACGGACGAGCTCATCGATCTCGCCCAGCAGGTCACCCCCCTCCCTCCCCAGCGCGAGATGGACATCCTGCTCACGGCAGGCGAGCGCATCTCGATGTCGCTGCTGGCGATGGCGATCAACAACCTCGGTGTGAAGGCGAAGTCGTTCACGGGCCAGCAGGCCGGCGTGATCACGGACGCCGTGCACGGCAAGGCGCACATCGTCGACGTCGTCCCGCACCGCATCCGCGAGACCGTCGAGAAGGGCTCGGTCGCGATCGTCGCCGGGTTCCAGGGCGTCACGCAGAGCACCAACGACGTCACGACGCTCGGCCGCGGCGGCTCGGACACCACGGCCGTGGCGCTCGCGGCGGGCCTGAGCGCCGACGTGTGCGAGATCTACACCGACGTCGACGGCGTGTTCACCGCGGACCCGCGCATCGTGCCGACGGCCCGCAAGATCGACCACATCTCCTACGAGGAGATGCTCGACATGGCGGCGAGCGGGGCCAAGGTCCTGGTGCTGCGCTGCGTCGAGTACGCGCGCCGCTACGGCGTGCCCATCCACGTCCGTTCGTCGTTCTCGACCAAGGCCGGGACGATCGTGTCGAACGACGCGCGCTCCGTGCCGAACGTCCCCCAGCAGGCTCCCGGCTCCCCGGCCGGCAACGAGGCAGAGGTCATCATGGAAGCTCCGATCATCTCCGGCGTCGCGCACGACCGCAGCGAGGCCAAGATCACCGTCGTCGGCGTCCCGGACGTGCCGGGCACGGCCGCACGCATCTTCGAGGTCGTGGCCGGTGCGGGCGCGAACATCGACATGATCGTCCAGAACGTCTCGGTCGCGGCCACGGGCCTGACGGACATCTCGTTCACGCTGCCCATGGACGACGGCGCCCTCGCGACCACGGCCCTGGACGCCGTGCGCGAGGAGATCGGCTTCGCGTCGCTCCAGTACGACGACCAGATCGGCAAGGTCTCGCTCATCGGGGCGGGCATGAAGTCGAGCCCGGGCGTCTCGGCGCAGCTCTTCGGTGCGCTGCGCGACGCGGGCATCAACATCGAGATGATCTCGACGTCGGAGATCCGTATCTCGGTCGTGACCCGCGCCGACAGCCTCGACGACGCGGTGCGGGCCATCCACACCGCGTTCGAGCTGGACGGCGAGAGCGAAGCAGTCGTCTACGCCGGCACCGGCCGTTGAGCGAGGAGAGAACCATGAGCAACCAGAACTCTGCAGGCCTCGTCGTCGGCGTCGTCGGGGCGACCGGTCAGGTCGGCGCCGTCATGCGTCGTCTGCTCGAGGAGCGCGACTTCCCGGTCGCGCAGATCCGCTACTTCGCGTCGGCGCGCTCCGCGGGCAGCACGCTGCCGTGGAAGGGCGAGGACGTCGTCGTGGAGGACGCGGCCACGGCCGACGTCTCGGGCCTCGACATCGCCCTGTTCTCCGCGGGCGGCGCGACCTCGAAGGCGCAGGCCGAGCGGTACGCCGCGGCGGGCGTCGTCGTGATCGACAACTCGTCCGCGTGGCGCATGGACCCGGACGTCCCGCTGGTCGTCTCGGAGGTCAACCCGGAGGCCATCCACGAGGCGCGCAAGGGCATCATCGCGAACCCGAACTGCACCACCATGGCCGCGATGCCGGTCCTCAAGCCGCTCGCGGACGAGGCCGGTCTGGAGCGCCTGATCGTGGCGACGTACCAGGCGGTCTCTGGCGCGGGGCTGGCCGGTGCGGCCGAGCTGCGCGACCAGGCGGTCGCGGGCGCCGAGCAGGACCTCACGGGTCTGGTGCACTCGGGCAGCGCGGTCTCGTTCCCCGCGCCGGACAAGTTCCCGCGCAACATCGCGTTCAACGTGGTGCCGCTCGCCGGCTCGATCGTGGACGACGGCGAGGAGGAGACCGACGAGGAGAAGAAGCTCCGCAACGAGTCGCGCAAGATCCTCGGCCTCCCGGACCTGCTGGTCGCGGGCACGTGCGTGCGCGTCCCGGTGTTCACGGGTCACTCGCTCGCGATCCACGCCGAGTTCGGGCAGGCCATCTCGCCGGACCGTGCGCGCGAGCTGCTCGCGGCGGCCCCGGGCGTCGAGCTCTCGGACGTCCCGAACCCGCTCGAGGCCGCAGGCGCCGACCCGTCGTTCGTGGGCCGCATCCGTACCGACCAGAGCGTGCCGGGCGGTCGCGGCCTGGTGCTGTTCGTGTCGAACGACAACCTCCGCAAGGGTGCCGCGCTCAACGCGGTGCAGGTCGCGGAGCTGGTCGCGGCGGACCTCGCGAGCAAGGCTTCGACCCCGGTGTGACCCGGCTGTCAGAACCAGCGTGACCCCGAGGTCGCGCTGGTTCTGACACGGACGACGCATCGCAGTGCCCGACGGCGCCCCTCACCTTCTGGTGGGAGGGCGCCGTCGTGCTGTGTGCCGTCCCCGAGAAGTGAGCTGTGGCCCCTGATCCGACGGGATCAGGGG
>NZ_JACSQE010000003.1:206158-240101 GCF_014836745.1 Oerskovia gallyi | reverse complement strand
CCCCCCCCCCCCCCCCCCCCCCCCCCCCCCCCCCCCACTTCTCGTCGTGGAAGACCCTTGCGCGCAGCCATGGTTCTGTGGTTCATTACTCATGTAATGAACCACAGAACGTGCGATCGACGAGAGGATGGGCCCCATGTTCGACGGACCTGAACCCATCTACCTGCAGATCGCCCAGCAGATCCGCGCCCAGATCCTGAGCGGCGACCTCGCCGAGGAGGAGCAGGTCATGTCCACGACCCAGTACGCCACGACCTTCCGCATCAACCCCGCGACCGCCGCCAAGGCGTTCGCCGGGCTGGTCGACGAGGGAGTCCTCTACAAGCGGCGCGGGGTCGGCATGTTCGTCGCGACCGGAGCCCGCGAGAAGCTGCTCGCCGAGCACCGCGACCGCTACTTCGCCGAGGTCCTGCGCCCCGCCCTGGTCCAGGCCGACCTGCTGGGCATCACCCCCGCCGAGATCGTGGACCACGTCCTCGGTCGTGGCGCCGCGAGCTCCGCGGGCCCCGCCGCCACCCACCCCCCGACGGGAGAGACCTCATGACCGCCCCCACCCGCCCCGAGCCGTTCGGCGTCGAGCTGCGGGACGTGACCCTGAGCTTCGGCAAGGACGAGAAGCACCCTGCGCTCGACGGCCTGAGCCTCCAGGTCCGCCCTGGCACCATCACGGGCCTGCTCGGCCGCAACGGAGCGGGCAAGACCACCGCCCTCTCGCTGATCGCGGCCATGCGCCGCCCCGACGCCGGGACCGTGCTGGTCGACGGCGAGGACCCGTTCGAGAACGCCTGGGCCATGGCCGGCACCCAGCTCGTCCGCGAGAGCGGCGACACCATCGCCGCGACCAAGGTCAAGGACACCCTGGGGTACTACGCGGAGCTGCGCGAGCACTGGGACGCCGACCTCGCGACCGGCCTGGTCGACCTGTTCGAGATCGACCTGCGCAAGCCTCCCGAGAGCCTCTCGCGCGGCAAGCGCTCGGCGCTCGGCGCGGCCATCGGGCTCGCGTCGCGGGCACCGCTGACGATCTTCGACGAGGTGTACCTCGGGATGGACGCGCCCAGCCGGTACGCGTTCTACGACGCGCTCGTCGAGGACTACACCGAGCACCCGCGCACGATCGTCCTGTCGAGCCACCTGATCGACGAGGTCGAGCGGATCTTCGAGGACGTCGTGATCGTGGACAAGGGGCGTGTGCTCCTCGCGGAGAGCGTCGAGTCGGTCCGCGGCAGAGGAGTGAGCCTCACGGGGGCGGCTGCCGTGGTCGAGCAGTTCGTCGACGGCCGCCGCGTGCTGGCCCGACAGCGCCTGGGCGGCACCGCCCAGGTCACGCTCTTCGGTGCGCTCGACGACGCCGAGCGCACCGCGGCGACCGAGGCGGGCCTCGAGCTCGGCGCGGTGCCCCTGCAGGACCTGTTCGTGCACCTGACCCGGGAGGAGCGGTCATGACCGAGAACCTGGCGGGCCCCACGGCCCTCACCGACCGCGAGGCACGGCGTGCCACGGTGCGTCGCGCGGCCGAGACGAGGTCGTTGCGTACCTCGGCGTGGTCGATGTGCGCCGGGACGTGGCAGATCGGCGTGTGGTTCTGGGCGATCGTGCTGATCATCGCGGGCATCATCGGCTACGTCGAGGTGCGCACCGACATCCTCGACGGCAGCGTGATCGACGGCGTCGTGAGCGGGTCGGCGAAGTTCTTCCTGTTCGTCATGGGCATCATCACGCCCCTCGCCATGATCGCGGTGCACGTAGCGGCGGGGGGCACCCGGCGGTCGTTCATCCGTTCGGCCTGGTTCACGGCGGTCTTCCTCGGGCTCACGTTCGCGGTCGTGGCGGCGGTGCTCGGCTACGTGGAGTGGCTCGTCTTCCGGGCGCAGGGCTGGTCGCCCGAGCTCGACCGGGCCCAGCTCTACGTCGACGGCGGCCAGGTCGGCACGGCGTTCCTGGTGCAGCTCTTCTTCTGCAGCGTGTACTGGCTCGTGGGCGCCTCGGTCGGCATGGGCTACTACGCCTTCGGCGTGTGGCGCGGAACGTTCGCCATCGTGCCGTTCCTGGTCCCCCTGGTCCTCGTCGAGCTCGCGTTCCAGAGCGGGTACTTCGGCAAGCCGTTCGCGCAGGCGGTCGGTCTGGCCGACGCCCAGGTGCTCACCGCGGTGGCGGGCGGCTTCCTGAGCCTCGCCGCAGCGGCGTTCGCGTTCCACCTGGTCACGAGGTCGGTGGCCATCGCTCCCGTCACGACCTGACGGTCCTGACGGCACTGGCGTCCCCGACGCCTTAGCGCGGCGCGCCCCCTCCCCGGGGCCGGCGCACCCACCACGAACGTCCATCCCGTCCAGCGGACGGCGCCCGGTCCACCGGTTCGCCGCCCGGCGGACGAGCACACCCTCGAGGAGGTCACCATGACCACCGCACATCCTGCCCCGTCCGTCCCCCCGTCGTCGTCGGCCGTGCCGTCGCTCTCGGCACGCACCGTGCCCGACGGCGCCGCACCGGCCATCGAGGTCGTCGCCCTGCGCAAGGCGTACGGGAGCACCGTCGCCGTGCGCGACGTGAGCTTCGCCGTCGGGCCGGGGGAGATCTTCGGCATCCTCGGCCCCAACGGGGCCGGCAAGACGACCACGGTCGAGTGCCTCGCCGGGCTCCGGCAGGCCGATGCCGGGACCGTCCGGATCCTGGGCCGGGACCCGCAGTCGGACCCGGCCTCGGTGCGCGAGCTCCTGGGCGTCCAGCTCCAGGAGGCCGAGCTCAACGAGCGCATGACCGTGGCCGAGGCGCTGCGGCTCTACGCCTCGTTCTACGAGGACCCGGCCGACACGGCCGAGCTCATGGACCTGCTGGACCTCGCCCCGCACCGCGACCAGCAGTTCGCGAAGCTCTCGGGCGGGCAGAAGCAGCGGCTCTCGATCGCGCTCGCGCTCGTCGGGAACCCGCAGGTCGCGATCCTCGACGAGCTGACCACCGGGCTCGACCCGCAGGCCCGCCGAGCGACGTGGGAGCTCGTCGAACGCGTGCGGGACCGGGGCGTGACGATCCTGCTCGTGACGCACTTCATGGACGAGGCCGAGCGCCTGTGCGACCGCCTCGTCATCATCGACCAGGGCGTCGTCGTCGCGGCGGGGTCCCCGGCCGAGCTCATCGAGTCGGTCGACTCCTCGCGCGTCCTGCGGCTACGGGTCGAGCCCCACGAGGAGCCCGGCGTGCTCGAGGTCCTCGCCGACCTCGCAGACGTCCGGGCCGTGGCACGAGCGGGCCGCGAGATCGAGGTGACGGGGACGCGGCGGGTGCTGCCCGCCGTCGTGCTGGCCCTCGCGGAGCGCGACGTCGTGCCCGACGTCCGGACCATGACCAGATCGCTCGAGGACGTGTTCGTGCACGTCACGGGCAGGACGTACGACCACACGGGGGAGAGTGCCCCCGCATCGACCGGCGACCGGTCCGACACCGAAGGAGCAGCGCGATGACCACGCAGACGGCACGGACGACGACACGGGGTGCCCGGCGCACGCCCGGCACCCGACGCCGCAGGATCGCCGGCACCGGCTGGCACGGCCTGCGGACGCTGACCCTCACCGAGGCCCGCCTGCTGCTCCGCGACCCGGGCACGGTCTTCTTCGCGCTCTTCTTCCCGACGGTCCTGCTCGTGGGCGTGGGCTTCGCGTTCCCCGGCATGCGGGACGTCATCACCGACGCGCCGCCGCCGTGGGAGGGGCTGACGGCGGTCGCGGTCTACGTGCCCGTGGCGCTCGCGACCGCGGTCGCGACGGTCGCGCTCACGACCCTGCCCGTGTACTTCGCGACGTTCCGCGAGAAAGGCGTGCTGCGCCGGCTCTCGACGACCCCCATGAAGCCGCAGGGGCTCATCGGGGCACACCTGTTCATCAACCTGGTGATGGTCTGCGTCGCGGCGCTGCTCGCGGTGGTCGTGGGGAGCCAGGTGTTCGACCTCGCGGGCCCCACGAACCTCACGGTCGTCCTGGCGAGCTTCCTGCTGGGGATCCTGTCGATGTTCTCGATCGGGATGCTCATCGCGTCGCGCGCCGGGAAGGCGAGCACGGCGTCGGCGGTCGGGATGACGCTGTACTTCCCGATGCTGTTCCTCGCGGGCATGTGGACGCCCGGGCCTGTCATGCCCGAGGTCGTGCGGACCGTCGCCGGGTACACGCCGCTCGGCGCGGCGACGCAGGCCATGACGACGGGCTGGTTCGGGACCGGCGTCCCGGTGTCGCAGCTCGTGGTCATGGTGGTGTGGACCGTGGTGCTGCTGCCGCTCGCGGCGAGGCTGTTCCGCTGGTCGTGAGGACGGGCTACCGGACGAAGTGCGGGCCCGCGCTCGGGTCCGCGAGGTAGCCCAGCGTGTGGCCGAGGCGCTCGCTCGTCGACGCGGCCAGGTCGGCCGGCAGGTCGTCGGGCGCGAACCACGCGACGGCGAGCGACTCGTCGTCCGCGACGTGGGCCGCGGCCGCCGCGGCGGGGGAGACCGGTCGGCACAGGAAGCACAGGTCGAGGTACTGCGACCGGTCGCCGTTCGGGTACTCGACGGGCGGCGTCACGGTGACCCCTGTCAGGGCGTCGACGTAGACCGCGACGCCGGTCTCCTCCAGGACCTCGCGGGCGAGGCCCACGGCCGGGTCCTCGCCCGGTTCGAGGATGCCGCTGACGACCGCCCACTGTCCGGTGTCGGCGCGCCGGCCCAGGAGGAGGCGGCCCGCGTCGTCGATCACGACGCCCGACACCCCCGGCATCCACAGGAGGTCGGTCCCGACGCGGGACCGGAGAGCGGCGACGAACTCGGGGATCGGCATGAGGTCGAGCCTAGACCTGCGGTCCCGGGGCGTGTCAGACGTCGACCGCCCGGGGAGTGAGACAGCCCGCTGGTGCCCCGAAACCCCTGTGCTACGGTCGTCGCGTGAACACGGTTCGTTGGTATCGGCGCTTTACGCTGGCTCCTGGAGGGGCCGAGCGGGCGTTCGCCTGACCAACCTTCCCCCCGGAGCCAGCACAGGGCCTTGGACGCAGACCGCGTCCGGGCCCTTCGTCATTCAGACGGGCCGACTCCGGACACAGAGCAGGCCGCGCGGCTCCGTCTGAGTCACCTTCAGATCAGGAGCCCCGCATGACCGCCACGACCTCGACCGCCGTCTCGCCGGACGAACGTCACCACGAGACGACCACGTCGCCCGCCGGTGCAGGTGACACCATGGAACGCGTGACCTCCCACCCCGAGTACGAGCTGCAGGCGCCCACGAGCGACCTGCGCATCCGCGCCCTCGACCCGCTGCCCGCTCCCGTCGACATGCTCGCCGAGCTTCCCCTCGGCACGGCCCGCGGCGACCTGGTCACCCAGTCGCGCCGCGAGATCCGGGACGTCCTGGCGGGGGAGGACGACCGACTGCTGGTCATCGTCGGCCCGTGCTCGGTCCACGACCCCGAGGCCGCGCTCGACTACGCGCACCGCCTCGCGGCCGTCGCGAAGGACCTGTCCGAGGACCTCGCGATCGTCATGCGCGTGTACTTCGAGAAGCCGCGCACGACGGTCGGCTGGAAGGGGCTCATCAACGACCCCGACCTCGACGGGTCCCACGACGTCAACCGTGGCCTGCACCTGGCGCGCGAGGTCCTGCTCGGCGTCCTCGACGCGGGCGTCCCCGCGGCGACCGAGTTCCTCGAGCCGACGAGCCCGCAGTACATCGCCGACGCCGTGTCGTGGGGTGCGATCGGCGCGCGCAACGTCGAGAGCCAGGTGCACCGCCAGCTCGCGTCGGGCCTGTCGATGCCGGTCGGCTTCAAGAACGCGACCGACGGCGACATCCAGATCGCGGTCGACGGCTGCATCACCGCGGCGAGCGAGCACACCTTCTTCGGCACGGACGGTGCGGGCCGGGCGGCCGCGGTGGAGACCGCGGGCAACCCGGACTGCCACATCATCCTGCGCGGCGGCCGCAGCGGCCCCAACTACGGCCCCGACGACGTCGCGTCCGCCCTGCGCGTCGCCGCGTCCTCGGGCCTGGGCGGGGCCGTCGAGCACGGCCTGGTCATCGACGCGAGCCACGGCAACTCGGGCAAGGACCACGTGCGCCAGGCCGAGGTCGTGCGCGAGGTCGCGGCCAGGATCGCCGAGGGCGAGGCCGGCATCACGGGTCTCATGATGGAGAGCTTCCTCGTGGCGGGGGCGCAGGCGCCCGCTCCGAGCGGGCTCGTGTACGGGCAGTCCGTGACGGACAAGTGCATCGACTGGGACACGACGGCCGAGCTGCTCGGCGAGCTCGCCGAGTCGGTGCGGGCGCGCCGGGCGCTCTGAGCCCCCTCGCTCCAGGACGGCGGCCGCTCTCCCACGGGGAGGACGGCCGTCGTCGTCCTGGGACGGGGGTCAGGGGGCCGTGCTGCTCGGGGTGGTCCAGGAGCCGACCTCCACGGTCGCCCCGTCGAGGATGTCGACGCCGCCCTCCCCGCCCATGTGGGAGGTCACGGGCAGGCGGACGGCGTCTGCGCCGATCACGGTCTTGACGAGGAAGCTCGTGGTCACGTCCGGGTCGTTGGTCGTGGACATCGCACCCCACCGGACCAGCGACTCGACGGTCTGGCCGGGGAGGACGACGAGCCGGACGGAGCTGCCGCCGTCCATGTACGGCTCGAGGGTGACCTCGGGCTCGGTGCCCGAGGCGCGCAGGAAGGCCAGCTCGGGGCGACCGTCCACCGCGCACGCTGCGCCCGAGTCGTTCGTGGCGCGCAGGATCGCGAAGCGCGACCCCGCGGCGGCGTCGAACCCGGCGAGCTCCGGGGTGAGGTCCGTGCCGGTGCAGGCAGGGACCCCGTCGGCTGCGGCGGCCGCGGCGTCCACCGCGTCCTGCTCGGCGAACGCCGGGTCGGGTCCGGCCGGCTCGAGGTCGCTCACCCAGCCCGTCTGGGACGCCCCCTCGCCGTCGACCACGAACTGGATCGGGCGTCCGAGCAGATCGGCCTGGCCCGAGGCGCGCAGCCATGCGGCCGTGGGGGCGGGGTCCCCGCCGACGCGGACCGCCAGGAGGGGCGCGTCGCCGTCGCCCGGGGAGGTCTCCTCGATCGCGGGCCCGGCGTCGTACGAGACCTCGGTGACCTCGTCGCGCGCGGAGGCCTCGGCGAGCAGTGCGACCGCGGGCAGGGGCGGGGGTGTGAGGTAGTGGCCGCCGAAGTACCGGGCGCGGGAGTCGTCGGTCGACAGCGAGACGATCCCGTGGCCGAGGTCCTGGGCGACCTGGGCGATCGTGGGGAGGTTCTCCGGGGCGCGGACGGTCACGGCGGTGGTCGTCGCGTCGGACAGGACCGAGGTGGCCCCGGCGTCGAGGAACCCGACGCCGGCGGCGACCGAGTACATCCCGGTGCCGTCCATCCCGACGCGCAGCGTCGCGCCGGTCCCGGGGATCTCGTCGACGACCCACGTCTCGTGGAAGCCCCGTATCCCCGCCTCGAGGAGAGCGGTGCGCGCCTTGTCCGCGGTGTCCTGCGAGGCCTGGGGGCCGGTGAAGCTCTCGAGGTCGATCGTCATGACGAGCCGTAGGACCGGGACGTCCATGCCCGGCTCGTCCGTCTCGGACTTCTCGATCTCGACCGACTCGACACCGTCGAGCGCCCCGACCTCCTGCTCGAGGGCGGCGACGGCCTCCTCGTCGGAGAGCGGGGCGGGGGTGGTGGCGGCGTTGCCGGGACGGCTCACGGCCCAGACGGCGAGGGCGACCAGGACGACGAAGAGTCCTGCCACCACCAGGTAGACGGGCTGGATCCGGGGGCTGCGCTGCGTCTCGGTCACCCCGCGAGGGTAGCGGCTCGCGAGCGATGACCGCCGGGACCCATCCGCCGGCTCGTCGGCGACGAACCACAGGTGCCTCGGTCGTCGCGGGAGGCCACGTGCCGCGGGTGGTCCGCCGGTGCGCCGCGTCGGCAGGCCTGGGGCAGACTGGGCGGGTGCCACCTGTGAGGACGAGCGAGCCCGATGCTCTCGATGCCGCGCTCGCCGCGTGCGCCGGGGGTGACCCGGACGCGTTCGCGCCGGTGTACGACGCGTTGGCCCCGGCCGTCTTCGGCACGGCGCTCGCGGTGCTGCGCGACGACGACCATGCGGCGGAGGTGACCCAGGAGGTGATGATCGAGGTGTGGCAGACAGCGGTGCGCTTCGACGCCTCCAGGGGTTCGGCTCGTACGTGGGTGGTCACGATGGCCCGACGGCGGGCGGTGGACCGGGTGCGGTCCGAGCAGTCGCGCCGGGTCCGGGACCAGAAGGACGTCGACGGCAGGTTCGCAGGGGGCGTGCGCGACGTCGTGGCGGAGGAGGTCGAGCAGCTGCTCGAGTCGGCAGCGGTGAGGCAGTGCCTGGGGAGCTTGACGCAGACCCAGCGCGACGCCGTCGTGCGGGCGTACTTCGGCGGGCTGACGTACCGGGAGGTGGCGGTGGAGCTGGGGGCGGCCGTGCCGACCGTGAAGTCGAGGATCCGTGACGGCCTCGTGCGGCTGCGGGACTGCCTGGGGGTGAACCGTGGCTGACGAGACGGGACGGCCGTTGCCCGGCACTCAGGGCCCGGGGGCTCCAGACGGCCCGGGTGCACCAGACGGCCCGGGTGCACCAGACGGCCCGGGCGGGTCCGACGGTCCGCGCGACCTGCTGGCGGCCTACGCGCTCGACGCGGTCGACGACCTGGACCGGCGTGCCGTGGAGCGGTTGCTCGCTGCCGACCCGGACGCGCGCCGCGAGCTCGACGAGCACCGCGCGGTGGTCGCGGCGTTCACGGTGGACGCGGACCCGCCTGCCGCCCTGCGCGAGCGGGTGCTGGGCAGCCTGGCCACGGTGCCGCAGGTCGCGGCGCCGTGGGGCAGCGAGGGTGCCGCGGGGACGAGGGGTCCGGCAGGCTCGGGCTCTGGTGGGGGAGTGCGCCCCGGGCCGACGCGCCGCCGACGCTGGGCCGTCGTCGCGGCAGCCGCCGCGGCGGTCGTGGCCGTAGCGGTCCCGACGACGCTCGCGGTCCAGGCTCGTCAGGAGCAGGTCCGGCTCCAGACCCAGGCCGACGCGGTCGCCTCGATGCTGGCCGACCCGGCTGCGGAGATCGTCCGGGGGGAGATGGTCGGGGGTGGCGACGCGAGCGCGCTCGTCTCGGGGGACCGTGTGCTGTTCTCGGTCACGGACCTGCCGAGGGCGGGGTCGGCCGAGGACTACCAGCTCTGGCTCGTCGAGGGCGAGGAGATGGTCTCGGCCGGAGTCTTCGACGCTCGCGACGGGTCGGCCGCGCTGCTCGTCGAGGCGGCGGGGAGTGCCGGCGTCGCGGTGACGCTCGAGCCTGCCGGGGGTTCTCCGCAGCCCACGAGCGACCCGCTGGTCGTGCTCGAGACCTGATACTCGACCTCGGATAGAAATCGTCCCGAAAAAGCCTCCGGAATACCCGCTCTCGGGTAATCCCTTGGTCCGATTCCGAGTATATGCCAGGGTTTGTAAAACTCTGGGTATTGGTGATGCAATACGACACGTTCCCACCTGTGTCGTCGTGCGAAGGCGCTCCGACATCACCCCGGAAGGAATCCACCACCCGTGAAGAAGCTCCTGGCGAGCGGCGCTGCCGCGCTGCTCGCACTCGGCGGACTGGTCGCCACCGCGGCCCCCGCCTCCGCCCACACCCCCCGCGTCACCGCGGACTGCGCCGGCCTCGAGGTCAGGCTCACCCAGTACTCCGACAAGGCCAACTCCGTCGTCGTGAAGGTCGACGGAAAGGTCGTGAAGGACGAGTCCTTCAAGCGTTCCTGGTCGACGTCCTACGCGTTCCCCGACACCTCGGTCGGTCACTCGTGGGAGCTCTCCGTCAAGGCCTCGGACGGTAAGCAGTTCGACTTCAGCGACGACGGGGCGACTCCGCCCTGCGCCGGCGCACCGACGCCGAAGCCCGGCAAGGAGGTCGGCCTCTACGTCTACAAGAAGAACGACGCCGCGAAGCCGGCCTCCTGGACGAACTCGGGGACGCAGACGCTCGTCGCCTCCAAGCCGGGGACCGAGTGGTACACGACCTTCCCGACGGTCCTGCCCGCAGAGGTCTGCGGCGAGGGCTGGGCGGTCCAGCAGGACAGGGTCAAGCAGAACGGCTCGTTCGAATGGCCCGCGACCATCACCCCGCCCACGTCGGCCCTGGGTGGCGTCCTGATCGACTCGAAGCACCACGACCTCGGCGACCTGATCGAGGTACCGGCATGTGCCGTGGAGCCCGCCCCGCTGACCCCGTCCCGCCCGACGAAGCCTGCCCCCGAGACGCCGGCGACGCCCGTGACCCCGGTCGTGCCGACCGTCGGTGACGTGTGCACGCCGGCCGGGCGCACGGTCGACGCTCCGCAGGACACCTCGGAGATCACTTACGAGCGCGCGGGCGACACGATCGTCGCGCGCCCGGCGGCAGGGTACGAGCTCGCCGCGGCCGAGGGGTACGTCCTCGCCGAGGACGGCACGTCCGCGACCTTCGCGATCGACCAGGACGCCGCTGAGTGTGCCCTGATCCCGGGCGACATCGGCGCGGTCTGCGAGGCCGACACGCCCTACCTCGGCTACGAGGTCTTCCTGCCCGAGGGCTACGTCGCGGACAGCGACCGCCCGTTGACCATCACGTTCCTCCACCCCGGCGACGGTGAGGACTACACGGTCGAGGGCCTGCCGCTCGACGGCACGCTCCTGTGGCCGGGCGCCTCTGCGGGCGAGCCCCGGGCGTGGCCGGGCTGGGAGCGTCAGGCCAACGGCACGTACACCGAGACCGACGGCAACTACGCATGGACGCGAGCGGGCGTCGAGGTCCACTTCGAGGTCAACCCCGGCTACTCGACGACCGTGAGCTACCCCGCGGCGACGGCGGCGTGCGCGAACCCGCGCATCCTCGCCGCGACCGGTCCGCTGGACGGACCCGCGACCCCGGTCAGCGCCGAGGCGCAGGGCGGTCCGTCCCTCGCGGCGACCGGCGCGACCGCAGGCGCTGCCGCCTTCCTGGCAGTCCTGCTCGTCGGCGGCGGTGCGGGCATCGTCTGGGCTCGTCGTCGGGCGAACGCCTGACCGCTGAGGTGGTCCGCGCTCACCGTTGACCGGTGGGCGCGAAGAGGAGCCGGTCGCTCCGGGCATCCCGTCCGGTGCGACCGGCTCCTCGTCCGTCGTCCCCGTGGGCGGCCCGCAGACCGCTGAGGGCCGACCGCCGCGGCACGGGGACAACCGCGACGGCCGGCGTTCGGGTCACATGGTCGGCATGAGGACCGTGTCGACGAGGTAGACCGTGGCGTTCTGCGTCATGACGCCGCCGCAGATCACCTTGGCGTCGTTGACCATGAGGTCGTCGCCCGAGCCCGTGACGGTCACGGTCCCGCCCTCGACGGTCTCGTGCTCACCGACGACCTGGTCCGGGGTGAGCTGGCCGGGCACCACGTGGTAGGTGAGGATCTTGGTCAGCGTGTCGGAGTCGGTCTTGAGGCTCTCGATGGTCGCCGGGTCGATCTTGGCGAACGCGTCGTCGACCGGCGCGAACACCGTGAACTCGCCGCCGTTGAGCGTGTCGACCAGGTTCACGTCGGGGTTGAGCTGTCCGCTCACCGCGGCGGTGAGGGTCGTGAGCAGCGGGTTGTTGGAGGCGGCGACGGCGACCGGGTCGGTCGACATGCCGGTCACGGAGCCGGCGCCGTCGGGGACCTGCTCGGCGTAGGCGGCACAGCCGGGGCCGACGAGGTTCGCCGCGGGGTCGACCTCGGGGGTCATGGCCTCCTGCGACATGTCGTCGGAGGGCGTCGTCATCTCCGACGCGCTCGACGAGTCGCTCCCGGAGCCGGAGTCCGAGTCGGAGCTGCAGGCGGTCAGGCCCAGGATCGCCAGGGCGGCGACGCCGGCCACGGCGTACGAACGGGTTCGAACGTTCATCGGTCTCTCCTCGTTGTCGTCGCCCCGCCAGGTGCGGGACGTCTCGCAGGAGGTTCGGAGCGGGGGCCGGGGTGGATGGGTCGGACGTCCTGGAAGATCCGCGACCCATCCGCCGGGGCCGTCGCGCCGAACCTCGGCCATGGAAACCCTCGTGCTCATCGGCCTGCTCGGTGGCCTCATCACCGGCATCTCGCCGTGCATCCTCCCGATGCTCCCCGTGATCTTCTTCGCGGGCGGTGTGCAGGGTGCCCGCGACGGCGCGGTCGCCGCCCCGTCGCCCGTCTCCGTGCCCGACGGCGCACCGGCCACCGCGGACCCGTCGCCCTCGGCGGGGGCCGGCTCGGGTGCCCCGACCGCCTCGCTGTTCGCGGGCGTACCCGGCGCGGTCCAGGTCGGTGCGCGCGGCCAGGTGGTCACGGCGGTCCGCCCGGCCGGCGAGGCCAGCGGGACGGGCACGGGCACGGGCAGCGGCACCGCGAGCGGCAAGCGCGAGGGCGCGCGCCGGTCGTGGCGGCCGTACCTCGTGATCGCCGGGCTCGTCGTGAGCTTCAGCGTGTTCACGCTGCTCGGCTCGCTGCTCCTCGGGGCGCTCGGGCTCCCGCAGGACCTGCTGCGCTGGGTGGGGCTGACGCTGCTCGCGGTCATCGGCGTGGGCATGATCGTGCCCCGGTTCGAGGAGGTGCTCGAGCGGCCGTTCCAGAGGATCGCGGCCCTGGGTTCACGTCGCGGGGCGCGCAGCCAGGACCGCGGGGCGTTCGTGCTGGGCCTGGGCCTGGGGGTCCTGTACGTGCCGTGCGCGGGGCCGGTCCTCGCGGCGATCACGGTCGCAGGGGCGACGGGGAACATCGGGCCGCAGACGGTCGCGCTCACGGTGTCGTTCGCGGTCGGGGCCGCGGTCCCGCTGCTGGTCTTCGCGCTCGCCGGACGTCGGGTGGCCGAGCGGGTCAAGGCCTTCCAGCGCCACACGCGCGGGATCCGCGTGGCCGGCGGTGTGGTCATGATCGCGCTCGCCGTCGGGCTCGCGTTCAACCTGCCCGCGTACCTCCAGCGCGCGCTGCCCGACTACACGGGCAGCCTCCAGGAACGCGTCGACGCGTCCGGGACGGTGCGCGAGGCGCTCGACCTCGGCGGGATCGTCACGGACGAGAACCGTGAGCTGTCGAACTGCTCGAACGGTGCGCCCGAGCTCGAGGACTGCGGGCCCGCTCCCGCGCTGCGCGGGATCGACACGTGGTTCAACACCCCTGGCGACCAGCCGCTCGCGCTCGACGGCCTGCGGGGCAAGGTTGTCCTCGTCGACTTCTGGGCCTACTCCTGCATCAACTGCCAGCGCGCGATCCCGCACGTGAACGCCTGGTACGAGCAGTACGAGGACGTGGGCGAGGGCTTCGAGGTGATCGGGGTGCACACGCCCGAGTTCGCGTTCGAGCGCGAGACGCGCAACGTCGTGGCGGGGGCCGACGACCTGGGCGTCACGTACCCGGTCGCGCAGGACAACTCCTATGCGACCTGGACCGCGTACCGGAACCGCTACTGGCCCGCGCAGTACCTGATCGACGCCGAGGGGACCGTGCGGCACATCCGTTTCGGCGAGGGCGGGTACGAGGCCACCGAGGGGCTGATCCGCGAGCTCCTCGCGGACGCGAACCCGGGCGTGAGCCTGCCGGGCGCGACCTCGGTCGAGGACGGGACGCCTGACGGGTCGACGACCCCCGAGACGTACCTCTCGGTGGGCAAGGTGGGCAACTACGCGGGCGAGCCGCGCTACGCCGCGGGCGAGCAGGCGTTCACGCTCACCCAGGAGCAGGCCACCGACACGTTCTCGCTGGGCGGGACGTGGGACGTCGACTTCCAGGGAGCCACCGCGGTGTCCGACGGCGCCCGCGTGCGACTCGCGTACCGCGGTACGGACGTGTTCAGCGTCCTGGGTGGCGAGGGGACGGTCACCGCGACGGTCCGGGACGCGGCGGGGAAGGTCGTCGAACGGCGCGAGATCGACGTCTCGGGGAACCCGACGCTCTACCCGGTGCTGGAGGGCGACGGGCCGAGCGAGGGGACAGTCGAGCTCGACGTGCCCGCGGGGATGCAGGTCTTCACGTTCACGTTCGGGTGACGGGGTCCGAGCCTCGACGACGCTGGAGAAAGCCGTGGACCTCCTAATGTGGAACGGGTGTACTCTCCTGTCACCACGATCGGCTGAGAGTTCGCTGTGAGCTGGGCTGGGGCCCGCCCAAAGGGGGTGTGGGCAGCTTCGCGCGCCTCGTAGGGCGCGCCCGGTCTGTGAAGAGGTACCACGGCATGGGACTTTCCCAGCGCGCCCGAACGGTCGCCGGACTGACGACGGCCCTCGTGCTGCTCATGGCGCCGCACGCCGCCGCCGCACCGACACCGACGCCGGCTGTCGCCGAGGTGTGCAGCGACGCCGTCGTCGGAGAGGCCAGGGCGTCGGCTCTCGCCGCGACCTGTGACCAGGACGTCGAGGTTCTCGACGCCCGGACGGGGGTGGACTCGGTGTTCGCGCTCCCGGACGGGACCTTCCGTCTCGATCGCTCGATCGCCGCGTCCGGCACGCCCACCGAGTGGACCGTGATCCGCGCGGGCAAGAAGCACAGCGCGGCGGGGTACGGGTTCACGGGCGACCGTCGCGTGGGTCCGTGCACCAAGGACGAGCGACCGGCCTGTGCCCGCAAGGACACCCAGCGCATCGCCTGGGAGTTCAGCGGGCTCAGCGCCCTCGACGGGATCCAGGCGTCGGACGTCGTCTCGGCGACCTTCTCCGCCTACAGCACGCGGTCGTCGACGTGCGGCGCCGGGGCCGTCGGGGCGTACGTCGCGCCGGCCGTCGACCGCAGGACGTCGTGGTCCGGCTCGGCGCACCGCTGGGGCCCGATCCTCGGGCGTCCGCTCGGTGCCCCCGAGCTCGTCTGCGCGGGTGAGCGATGGAAGCGGTTCGACGTCACGAGCGCGGTGCGCGCCGTCGTGGCCGAGGGGCGGACGACGGTCGGTCTCGGCCTCGCCGCGGTCGACGAGAGCTGCACCACGTGCGGGACCTCGCGCTTCCGCGCCGACGCGACGCTGTCCGTCGTGATCGACCGTGCTCCGCAGGTGGACGCCGCCTGGACGACCGCGCCCGACACGCAGTGCGTGACAGGGGCGGAGCGGCCCACGATCCGGTCGGCGACCCCGCAGCTCCGGGCGCAGGTCAGCGACCCCGACGGGACGAGCACGAGCGCGCGCTTCGCGCTCCACCAGGTCGCCGACGGAGCCCTCGTCTGGGAGTCGCCGGTCGGCCTCCCGATGGCCAGCGGTTCCACGCACTCGGTCGTCGTGCCCGGCGGTCTGCTGACCGACGGCAAGGCCTATGCGTGGAGCGTCACGGCGGTCGACGCCGCAGGGCGTGAGAGCGCCCCGGTGTCCTGCGAGCTGCTGGTCGCCCTCGTCCCGCCCCTGGTGGCCCCCACCGTCGTGCCCGTCGAGGGCATGCCCGCGGTGTACCGCGAGGACGTCCTCTCCGGTCGGGTCGGACTCGCCGGGGCGTTCGTCTTCGGGGACGGAGGGTCGAGCGGGGTCGTGTCGTACCGGTACTCGTTCGACTCGGACGGGATGCACCGCGCCGCCGCGCCGGGCGAGCAGGTGAGCTTCACTCCGTCCACGGCGGGTTCGCACTTCCTGATGGTCCAGTCGGTGGACACCGCGGGGGCCACGAGCCCGGTGCGGACGTACCGGTTCCAGGTCGGGGCAGCGCCTGCCGGGTCGGTCGTCGGCCGATGGGACCTCGACGAGGGCAGCGGGCTCGTGACCACTGACGCCTCGGGGCGTGGGAACGACCTCACGCTCTCGGGCGAGGACCTGTGGACGGGCGGCGTCTTCGCGGAGTTCGCCGGCGACGCGAACGACCACGGTCTGCGTTTCGACGCGCTCACCGACACCGCCACCTCGACCGGTCCTGTCGTCGCGACGGACGGCTCCTTCTGGGTCTCCGCGTTCCTGCGGCCAGAGGCCGTGGACGGGACGGCCGTCGCCGTGAGCCAGGACGGTGGCGCCGTGAGCGGATTCACGCTGGGCCTGGAGAAGGGCGCCGACTGCCAGTCGCCGTCCGGGACGTGCTGGGCCTTCTCGATGGCCGGTGCCGACCAGGCCGGTGGCACGAGCGCGACGGCACGGGCGCAGTCCTCGGTCCAGGCAGGCAGCTGGTCCCACGTCGTCGGCGTGCACGACGCCGCTGCCGGCACGGTGAGCCTGTACGTCTGCGAGGTGGGGAGCGTCGACAACCCCGCGTTCGGCGAGCCGACGCTCGCGGCGACCGTGCCGTTCGACGCGACCTGGTCGGCGACCGGGAGCCTGCGGCTCGGTGCCGGTCAGCGTGAGGGCGCCGTGGCGGAAGGCTTCGTCGGCACGATCGACCGGGCGCAGGTGAAGGAAGGCGTGCCGACCGTCCGCGACCTCGTGCGTGCCTGCTCGGGGTCCTGACGGGGCACGGACTGAGACCCCGCGTTCCACCTGACGACCCCCTTCCATCCCTTAGATGGAAGGGGGTCATCATGAGAGGGTGCTGAGCCTCTCCGAGAACCTGACCGAGCAGTCCCGTGCGGCTCGCACCAAGGTGGCGGGCACCCGGCACCCGTGGCGCTATCTCGTGGCCGCGATGCTCGCAGGCGCGTACATCGGCGTCGGCGTGGTCCTCATGGTCACCACGGCCGGACCTTTTCTCGCGGCCGGGGCGCCCGCGGAACGGCTCGTGGCAGGCGGGGTGTTCGCCGTCGCCCTGACGCTCGTCGTGTTCGCCGGGGCCGAGCTCAGCACGTCGGCCATGATGATCCTGACCCAGGGAGCGGTGACCCGGACGATCCCGGTGCGCTCCGCCGTCGGGACGCTGCTGTTCTGCTTCGGCGGGAACCTGCTCGGCTCCATGCTGTTCGGCTGGATGGTCGTGCAGTCCGGCATCCTGCACACCAACGCCGCTGCGGGCGAGATGATCGCGTCGATGCTCGCGGGCAAGGGCCACGAGTCCGGCGGCCAGCTCTTCTTCCGCGGCGTCCTGTGCAACATCCTGGTGTGCGCCGCGATCTGGGCGTGCGGACGCCTGCGCTCGGAGGCGGGCAAGGCGATCATCATCTTCTGGGCGATCTTCGCGTTCATCTCCTCGGGGTTCGAGCACGTCGTCGCGAACATGACGACGTTCAGCATCGGCCTCTTCAGCCCCGAGGCCCTCACCACCTGGGGCGAGTTCGGGCGCAACCTGCTGTTCGTCGGGCTGGGCAACCTGGTGGGCGGAGCAGTCGTGGTGGGGCTGGGCTACGCGGTCGTCTCGGGGCGGCAGCGTGCCGGGACCTACGGCACCGAGGCGGCCGTCGACGGTGGGGCCACGCCCCGGGTGGACGTCGGAGCAGTGGTCGCGCAGGCAGGGAACGCCGAGCGCTAGTCTCGCCAGGCGGACCGTCCCGCGGGTGGTTTTCGGCGGAATTCCGGAGTTTGCACGCCAGGAAAGTCGGGAAAAGATGCACACATGGGGCGGATCAGGTAGCGGATCCGCCGGAAGGTGTCGGAATTCACTGCCCGACGTGGCATGATCCCCGATCATGGGCATCAAGTCGGTCGCGGATCTCACGCAGGTCGCCGAACCTGCCTGGCCAACGCTCGCCCGGATGTTCCAACGGCCGGGAGTCGAGGTCCTTGCCCCCCCTGAGTGGGCCCCCGAGGTCCTCTACCGCCTCCAGATCACGACGCGCTCGACCCTGGGAGCCCTTGCGCTCCACACGGGCGGCGTGCTCGTCGACCACGGGTGGCTCCGACTTCTCGGTGGGGGCGCGTACGGACTCCCGGACCTCGCCACGATCAACGGGCTCGGCGACCCGGAGGAGGGGGCCGTCGCGCCCCAGAGGCTCGTCGTCGCGTTCGACGTGCTCGGCGGGACGTTCGCGGTCAACGGCGGCGGCCTGCCCGGCCCGCTCGGGGACGTGCACTACTTCGCGCCCGACACGCTCGAGTGGCACGTCCTGGGCTTCGGCCTCGGGGCCTTCGCGGAGTGGGCCGTGAGCGGCGGGCTGGCCGAGTACGTGGCCGACCTGCGCTGGCCAGGTTGGGTCGGCGACCTGGAAGCGCTCCCGCCGAGCCAGGGTCTCAGCGTCTATCCGCCGTTGTGGTCGGACCAGGGGCGCGGATCGACCAAGCGCAGCCCGGTCCCGCTCGACGGCCTCGCCGCTTGGCACCAGGAGCTGGGAGAACGGATGACCCCCTTCGCCGACGCGGCGACCGAGGGCGAGACGGGCCCCGGATTCCGCTGACGGCAGTGGACGCCACCGTTGCGGCAGACACGTCGCTCGCCCTGGTCAGACCACGTCGACGTAGATGACCTCGATGGCGTTGTTGCCGTAGCCGAGTCGGTTCCACTGCGGCACCTCCGGTTGCACGTTCCCCGCCGCATCGGTCGCCCTGACACGGAGCGTGTGGCGCCCGACCGCGGCGTCCTCCCAGTCGAACGACCACGCCTGCCAGTGGTACGGGCCCGTCGGCGGAGCGAGGTGGGCCTCGCGCCACTCGCCGGCGCCCGTGAGGCTCACGTCGACACGTGCGATGGGGCCGGTACCCGACCAGGCCTTCCCGCGCACCTCGACGGTGCCCGCGGGCACGGTCGAGCCAGCAGCGGGAGCGGTGACGCGCGCCCTGACGCGCATGAGGTCGACGGGCTCCGGGGCCCGATCGGCCCACTCGTAGATGTAGTGCCCCGTCTGGAACTCGCCGACGTACGGCTCGGTCAAGACGTCGATGCGCTGGAGCCACTTGACCGACGCCACGGCATACCAGTGCGGCACGATGATCCGGAACGGCGCACCGTGGTCCTGGCCGAGGGGCTTGCCGTTCATCTCGTACGCGATGAGGATCTCGGAAGCGGGATCGGCGACGTGGTCCAGCGGCAGGGAGCGGACGAAGTGCATGTCCTCGGTGTCGGTGTCGGCGAGCACCGCGGCCAGGTGGTACGCGCCGTGATCGGCGCCCTCGAACCGCACGTCGACGCCGTCGTCGTGCGGCCGCGCCTGTGCCAGCACCTCGTGCAGCAGAGCGCCCTTCCAGCGGGCGGTCGAGACGGCGTAGTCGCCCCATGGCTCACCGGTGGGCAGTGGACGCATCTCGAGGCGTCCGTTGCCGGCGCACTCGAGCGTGACAGCGCGTTCGTGCGCAGGGAAGGCACGAAGGTCCTCGAGCGTGAGGGTCAGCGGGTGCTCCACCGCGCCGCCGATCTCGAGCGTGCCGTCGTGCTCGGGCAGCGGGAAGTTGCTGCGCACGTAGTGGAGCTCGGTCGGGGTGATCTCCTCGGTGAGCGCCGCGGGCGGCGCCTCCGCGTTGTACGGGGCTGGGTTGATCATCTGCAGCGCAGCGCGCGCACGGATGACCTCGTCGGGAATCGTCATCGCTCTGCCTCCTCGTAGGCCGGGTTCAGTAGTCGGCATCGCGGAAGACCGGGTCCCGGCCCTCGTTGAAGGCTCCGATGCCCTCGATGCGGTCCGGGTGCACGGCCGAGCGCCAGTGCGCCTCCATCATGATGGCGATGGCCTGCTCCACGGGCTGCCCCTCGCCGAGCTGCACGGCCCGCTTGACGGCCTGGACCGCCGTCGGGGAGTTGCCGGCGATCTTCTCCGCGATCCGAGCGGCCGCGGCCGCCAGGTCGTCCTGGTCGTGGACTTCGTTGACCATGCCGAGCCGGTGGGCTTCGGCCGCGGAGATCGGGTCGCCGGTCATGAGCATCTGCAGTGCTCTGCCCGGACCGAGCAGGCGTGGCAGGAACACCGGGGAGCCACCACCGGCGGAGAGGCCGAGCATCGCCTCCGGCTGCCCGAACGTGGCGTTCTCGGAGGCGATGATGAAGTCGCAGCTCTGGGCGAGCTCGCACCCGCCGCCATAGGCGATGCCGTTCACGGCGGCGAAGAGCGGCTTGCGCAGCTGCCGCACGGTGTACAGCGTTCGATCGAAGGCCTGGCGCTGGCGAAGCCAGTCCTCCTTCGTCATGCTCCTGCGCTGTCGGAGGTCGCTGCCGACGGAGAACGCGCGCTTGCCGGCGCCGGTGAGCACGACGACGCGGACGGCGGTGCGCACGGCGATCGTCTCGACGATCTCGGTCAGTCGAGCACCCATCTCGGTCGTGATCGCGTTGTCGGCGTGCGGCCGGTTGAGCGTGACCACGGCGATCTGGTCGTCGTGCTGGTACTCGACGAGGACGGAGGACTCGGGTTCGGGGGCGTCTGCGGCCGGCGGGGCGAAATCGAGCGCCTTCCAGCGGTCGGTGCCCTCGGGGGGCGTGCTCATGGCGTGCTCTCCTCGGTCGAGACGGAATGCGGCAGCTCCGCCAGCCAACGCATGGCCGAGAGGCTCGGGGCGAAGCAGTACTCGCCCCCACGCGTGATCACGAACGGCGGAAGGTCCTGCAGGCGGCGTCGGATCGGTCGCCGGGGGATCGTGAAGCTGTTCGTGTGGTGGGGGGAGCCGACGATCGGGTCCGCTTCGTCAGGGGCGCCGATGAAGATCCCGTCGTTGAGCCACTGGGTCTTGACGAACTCGAACTGCCGTTTGATGTGGGCGCCGGCGAACACGAAGATGATGCCGCGGTCCGCTCCGTCGTCCTCCAGCTCGCCGTCGGGGAGCATCGGGCCGTAGCTCGTACCGCGCCGGATCATGCGGTGCAGGCGGACGTCCGTGCTGCCGTCGTCGGCCAGTGCGTCGCGCGGGTTGGCACGTCGTGCGTGGGCGCCGACCGGGCACTTGAAGCCACGAGGGTCGTCGCCGTAGAGAAAGGCGTTGTTCCGCTGCGGATCGCCGCCGAGCTGGGCGTCGTCGACGTCGGGCGCCACGGCCAGCGGGGCTCCGCTCTGCCAGCGTCCGACCATCTTCGCCCCCAGCAGCGCCTCCTCTTCACGGTTCGCCGCTCGCGCGCGGAGGTACTGCCGGTAGGCCGCAACCTTGGTGTGCAGCTTCCGGAAGACGACGTAGGTGCCGTTGCGGCCCAGGATGTCGGGGCTCGGCATCGGCGGCAGCCCGCCGGTCTCGTCGGGATAGCCGAGGATGATCTCGCCGGCCTTGAGCGGCGGTTCGTGCGGGTTCGACGGCGCCCTGCCGCTGCCCTCGACGGCCGGCTGGCCGATGCCGTCCTTGAAGCCGAACGACGTGCGCCCGGTCGGGAGCTGGTAGCAGTCCTGACGCCAGACGACCGAGATGCCCGCCAGCTCCTGGTGGGCGAGGCGAGCCTTCTCGGTGACGGCCTCGAGACGGGCGATGTCGGGGGAGATGACCGCGATGGCGATGTGGACGTCGGGAGTGCCGAGCGGCTTCTCCCAGTTCTCAGGACTGCTCTCGCCGACGTCTCCCAGGTGCTCCGCCCGCGCGGCCATCCCTTCCCGGAACTCCGGCGTGAAGCTGTCCAGGGATTCCTGAGGAACTCCGAGCGCCTTCAGCCCGTGGTAGGTGAACGCGACGGTGAACCAGGCGTCGTTGGCGGGATCGAGCGACTGCGTCCCCGAGCTCACGAGGGCTGTCAGCCGCCGGACGAGCTCATGGCCGTCGGCGCGCTCGTCGATGCGCAGCATCAGGTAGGTGCCGACATAGGGGGAGGGGCGCTCGTGCAGGGCGCCACTCTGGATGTCATCGAGCTCGAGCGTGACGCTCCCCGTCTCAGCCATGCTCAGTGGTGCTCCGGCTTCTCTGGTGGACGGGGGTTGGGAGCCGAGAGGTACGGGAAGGTCTGCGAGGCCGGCCGGGACGAGCCGTCCACCCCGTCGCGGATGATCGGTCCGTTGCCGGCGTTGATCAACGTCGTGAAGAACACGTCCATCACGTCGTCGTTGATCGTGCGCCCCCCGCAGGTCGCGTGAGCTCGTCCCCTGCGGGAAGCGAGCTCGATCTCGAGGAACGAACCCTTCTCCTGGTAGGGCTTGGAGAGATCGACGACCAGGTAGTCGGCAAGCACGAGCTCGGTCAGCGGATGGACGCCGTCGATCGTCGGCCAGTCGGTCTTGCCGTCGAGGCTGTCCCAGAACGCAAGGTTGGCGTCGAGCCGTGCCCGGTAGGCGCCCTCGTAGCCGTGCTGGATGTGGAACGCGTCCTCCATGTTGTAGAGGTCGCGGATCTCGAGGTCCTGGTTGACCCGATCGAACTGCATCGGCCCGAGCATCAGGTTCTTCACCTCGGGTCGCCCGACGCGCTCGATCCGGACGTTGAACACGCCGCGCGTCAGTGTCTCGGCGACGACGCCGACCAACGTGGCGCCGCCCAACAGCGCAGGGTCGATCTCGACGACCAGTCCCAGGACGTTCTTGCCGTCCATGTAGATCGAGCCGCGTTCCGCGAAGGCGAGCTCGCCGATCGCGACGGTCTTCAGGGCGGCGGGGGCATCGAGGATGAACGGATCCCAGCGCGCACCGGCGAAGACCCACACGCCGTGCGCGGAACCGCCGTCCTCGTCGTTGACGCGGAACGACACGGTCTCTCCGGAGGGGGTGGTGCAGGTGCCCTCCTGCTCGAACGGCTGGCCGTCGGCGCTGGTCGGCGGAGAGAAGACGCAGTCGAACACGAACTCCTCGGCGCCGTGCTCCGGGCCGGCGGAGAACGGGGCGTGGTCGCCGGGCACAGCTGCCGTGAGGGGCCGCACCCGGAACCGGTAGATCAGGCCTTCCGAGAGGGCGTCGGAGACCTTGGCGAACGGCAGGGTGTTCATCACGAGAACGAGGTGCTGCGGCCGGTCGGGGCTCGGGAACGCGAAGACGTCGGTGATGTCGGCGATCGAGTTGGCCAACGCCCGCGGGCCCGAGATGTGATCCGACACCTCAGTCCCCGGCCTCGTCGAGGAGCGGCTGGAGCGCCGGATGCTGCAGGGCGGCCGCGGCGTCGGGGTGATCGAGCACCTTCTGGAAGGCCGCGTTCACGCGCTGCGCCTTCAGGATCTCCTTCACCGTGCCGGGGTAGTTGCGTGCGTAGGCGGCGGCACGCTCCTGCGCCCCGAGGATGAACGCCTTCTCGGTGGCGAGGTCCGGCAGGCCGACGTAGCCCTCGGTGTGCCTGAAGATCAGGTCGAAGAGCGCGAGCGTCGGGCCGGAGTTGAAGAAGTCGTCCATGTAGGCGTCCCACGGACCGTCGAAGCTCGTGATGAAGGCGAGTCGCGTGTCGTCGTCGAAGAGCACGAATCGTGCCTCGTGAATCGTCGTGATCGCCATGCCGTAGTCGCCGGGAAGATACCCCGGGGTGTGTTGCAGGTCGTCGAGCGCTGCCCGGAGCGACTCGCTCTGGCCGGGCTTGACGTGGAAGAACAGGCTGAACTCACTCGTGGGTCCGACGCTGCGGCCAGTAGTTGTACTCACCTCGAGCTCCTCCTTCGCTGAGACTTCTTCAGCGTTCCACGACTTCCTGGTGCCCACATCACGCAGATGGGGTGAGGCGACCTGAGGCACGCGGGCAGCAGTGTTGTATACAAGTACGCAGGTGCTGTGGCACGATGGTCGCATGGTCAGCGCCCCGACGACGTCGTCCCCGCCCCGCGACGAACCCCTTGCGGCCGTCCGCCGCCAGTCCGGGGCTCGCGCGGTCTACGACCTCCTGCGTCAGCGCATCATCGACGGCACGCTCGCGGCCGACGCCCGGCTCACCGAACCCGTCCTCTCGGCCCAGCTCGGCGTGAGCCGCACCCCCGTCCGCGAAGCCCTGCGCCTCCTGCAGGCCGAAGCCCTCGTGGTCGAGCAGCCGACCGGGGGAGTGCGCGTCGCGCCCCTGGCGGTCACCGACCTGCACCGCGTGTACGACGTCCGGGCACGCCTCGAAGGACTGCTCGCCCGGGACGCGTGCGAACGTGCGCGGCCTGCCGACGTCGAGCGCCTCTCCCGCCTCGTCGACCTCATGGACGCCGTGCGCGACCACGAGGACGAGGTCCTGCGCATCGGCGCCCAGTTCCACGGCGAGATCGCGGCCCTCGCCGACAACCGGTGGTGCTCCGAGCTGCTGCGTCAGATCCGCGGGCACGTCGACCGCTACCGTTCGCTGTCCGCGCGCGAGCGCGTCGGGACCACCGACCACGTCGACGAGCACCGTGAGGTCGCGTCCGCCATCGCGAGCGGCGACCCGGACGCGGCCGAGCGTGCCATGCGCGAGCACATCGAACGCAGCGGCGCCATGGCAGCCAAGGCCCTCGGCGAGCAGGAGAACCCGCCGCCCGGCTGACGACGCGCACCCCACCTGGCCCCCGCCGACCGCAACCGTCCCCTCGGCCCACGCGACGCCGTCGGGCAGGGAGCACGCCCGACGCACCCCGACGTACCGCACCCGACCACCGGAGGCACCGATGCCCACGACCCACCACCTGCGGACCCACCGTTCCGCGGAGAACCTCGCCCGCACCGACCAGCTCGCGTGGAAGCTCGCCGAGCTCGCGACCGACCCGGTCGAGGTGCCGGACGAGGTCGTCGACATGATCGTCAACCGCGTGATCGACAACGCGGCCGTCGCGGCCGCGAGCCTCACGCGAGCCCCGGCCGTCGCTGCCCGGGGGCAGGCCCTCGCGCACCCGTACGAGCCGGGCGCGACGGTCTGCGGGACGCCGCTGGCGACCCGCACGAGCCCCGAGTGGGCCGCCTGGGCCAACGGCGTCGCGGTCCGCGAGCTCGACTACCACGACACGTTCCTCGCGGCCGAGTACTCGCACCCGGGGGACAACATCCCGCCGATCCTCGCGGTCGCCCAGCACGCGGGCTGCGACGGGGCGGCGCTCGTGCGGGGCATCGCGACGGGCTACGAGATCCAGGTGGACCTGGTCCGGGCCGTCAGCCTGCACGCGCACAAGATCGACCACGTCGCGCACCTCGGCCCGTCGGCAGCGGCCGGGATCGGGACCCTGCTCGGGCTCGACACCACGACGATCTTCCAGGCGATCGGTCAGGCCCTGCACACCACGACCGCGACGCGGCAGTCCCGCAAGGGCCAGATCTCGACGTGGAAGGCGTACGCGCCCGCCCTCGCGGGCAAGGTCGCGGTCGAGGCCGTGGACCGGGCGATGCGCGGGCAGACGTCGCCCGAGCCGATCTACGAGGGCGAGGACGGCGTGATCGCGTGGCTGCTCGACGGGCCCGAGGGGCGCTACGACGTCGTGCTGCCGTCGCCCGGCGAGCCCAAGACCGCGATCCTCGACACGTACACCAAGGAGCACTCGGCGGAGTACCAGTCGCAGGCGCTCATCGACCTGGCGCGCGCGCTGCACGCCGAGCACCCGTGGCTCGCCGACCCTGACAACATCGCGAGCATCGTGATCCACACGAGCCACCACACGCACTACGTGATCGGCTCGGGCGCGAACGACCCGCAGAAGTACGACCCGACCGCCTCGCGCGAGACCCTCGACCACTCCATCCCGTACATCTTCGCGGTGGCGCTCCAGGACGGCGGGTGGCACCACGTCGACTCGTACACGCCCGGCCGCGCCGGGCGCGCCGACACGGTCGCGCTGTGGGGCAAGGTCACCACGGCCGAGGACCCCGAGTGGACGCGCCGCTACCACTCGGTCGACCCGGCCGAGAAGGCGTTCGGCGGTCGCGTCGAGATCGAGCTGGCCGACGGCGGGCGGATCGTCCGCGAGATCGCCGTCGCCGACGCGCACCCGCTCGGCGCGCGCCCGTTCGCCCGTGCGCAGTACGTCGCCAAGTTCCGGCTCCTCGCCGAGGGCGTGCTCGAGCCCGCCGAGATCGAGCGCTTCCTCGACCTCGCGCAGCGCCTCCCGTCGCTCACGCCCGCCGAGGTGCGCGAGCTCTCGATCGTCGCGCGGCCCGGGCTGCTGGACGCGGTCCCGGTACCCACGGGCATCTTCGAGCTGGGCCGCCCCTCCCAGGGCGCCACGAGCAGCACGCCCGACGACGCAGCGCACCCGGCGGCGTCCGGTGCCTCGGAGGGCCCGGACGAGGCGCACGCCGGGGGACCCGGCGAGTCCGGTCCCGGCGAGGGAGCCGCAGGCTGGACCATGCACGAGGCGACCGACGACCCCACCGGCCCGACCACCGCAGGAGGCAACTGATGCTGTACTCGCACGCGACGCCGTCGGACAAGCGGGCCACGCTGCGCGCCCGGCTCGCGGCCGGCGAGCTGCTCCAGCTCCCCGGCGCGTTCAACCCGCTCTCCGCCCGCCTGATCGAGGACAAGGGCTTCGACGGGGTGTACATCTCGGGGGCCGTCGTCTCGGCGGACCTGGGCCTGCCGGACATCGGCCTCACGACCCTCACCGAGGTCGCGACCCGTGCGGGGCAGATCGCGCGCATGACGAACCTGCCCGCGATCGTCGATGCCGACACGGGCTTCGGCGAACCCATGAACGTCGCGCGCACCATCCAGACCCTCGAGGACGCGGGCGTCGCGGGCTGCCACATCGAGGACCAGGTCAACCCCAAGCGGTGCGGCCACCTCGACGGCAAGGCGACCGTCGACCTCGAGACCGCGACCAAGCGCATCCGTGCCGCGGTCGACGCCCGTCGCGACCCGAACTTCCTCGTCATGGCCCGCACCGACGTCCGGGCGAGCCTCGACGGCCCTGCGGGGCTGGCGACCGCGATCGACCGTGCGAAGGCGCTCGTCGACGCGGGCGCCGACGCGATCTTCCCCGAGGCCATGCGCGACCTCGCGGAGTTCGAGGCCGTGGCAGCCGCGGTCGACGTGCCGGTGCTCGCCAACATGACGGAGTTCGGCAAGTCCGAGCTGTTCACCCGTGACCAGCTCGCGGCGGCAGGCGTGCAGATCGTCATCTACCCCGTGACCCTCCTGCGTAGCGCGATGGGGGCCGCGGAGCGCACGCTGGACATGATCCGGGAGACCGGTACGCAGGACGGGGTGGTCGGCGAGATGCAGACGCGAGCGCGGCTGTACGAGCTGGTGGACTACGCCGGCTACAACCACTTCGACACCGAGATCTTCACCTACCGGCCGTAGGGCGCCCAGCACTGCCGCAGCACGACCCCGCATCACGAAGGAGTGAGCACATGACCACCAGCACCCCCAGCGTCGGGACACCCGCGACCACCCCGGGAGCCGCGGCCCCGGTCCCGGGCCCGGCCGCTCCCGCTCCCGAGATCCGCAAGGGCCTCGCGGGCGTCGTCGTCGACACGACGTCGGTCTCCAAGGTCAACCCGGACACGAACTCGCTGCTCTACCGGGGCTACCCCGTGCAGGAGCTCGCCGCGCGCAAGAGCTTCGAGGAGGTCGCCTACCTCCTGTGGCACGGCGAGCTGCCGACCCCCGAGCAGCTCGCCGAGCAGACCGCGGTCGAGCGCGCCCACCGCGCGCTGCCGGGCGCCGTGCGCAACGCGATCCTCGAGCTCCCCACGACCTGCCACCCCATGGACGTGTGCCGCACCGCGGTCTCGGTCATCGGCGCGCACGACCCCACGGCCGAGGACTCGTCCCCCGAGGCCGAGCACGCCAAGGCCCTGCGGCTGTGGGCCATGCTGCCCGCCGTGGTCGCCCTCGACCAGCGCCGACGCCGTGGTCAGCAGATCGTCGACCCCGACGAGGACCTGGGCTACGCCGAGAACTTCCTCCACATGACCTTCGGCGAGGTGCCCGACGAGTGCGTCGTGCGGGCCTTCGAGGTCTCGATGATCCTGTACGCCGAGCACTCGTTCAACGCCTCGACGTTCACGGCCCGCGTCATCACCTCGACGCTGTCCGACCTGCACTCGGCCGTCACGGGCGCGATCGGCGCCCTCAAGGGTGCCCTGCACGGCGGCGCGAACGAGGCCGTCATGGCGACCTTCGCGGAGATCGGGACGGCCGACCGGGCCGCAGCCTGGCTCGACGAGGCGCTGGTCGACAAGCGCAAGATCATGGGCTTCGGCCACCGCGTCTACAAGCACGGCGACTCGCGCGTCCCGACCATGAAGAAGACGCTCGACGACCTCGTCGCGCACCTGGGGACCGACGAGGCGACCGCGCTCGACGACCTGTACGACGCGCTCGAAGCGGCCATGACCGAGCGCAAGGGCATCCTGCCGAACCTCGACTACCCGACCGGCCCCGCCTACCACCTCATGGGCTTCGACACCCCGACGTTCACGCCCCTGTTCGTCGCGGCGCGCGTCGTGGGCTGGACCGCGCACGTCGTCGAGCAGCGGTCCGCGAACGCTCTCATCCGCCCCCTCAGCCAGTACGTGGGGCAGGCGCAGCGCGAGGTGCCGTAGGGGGCGGAGCGGGGCCGGCCGGGCCGGTCCCGGGCCTTGCCGGGCCGGTCAGGCGCGGAACGCCTCCAGGGCGTCCCGGTCGACCGGCCCGGTGGACCGGACGATCTCCTCGACGCGCTCCATCTGCTCCCACGTGTCGACCGCCATGCCCGCCTGGACCCGGTCGTCCGCGACCCAGAACGCGACCAGGGCGTGGTCCTCGAGGGACCCGCTCACGACCACCTCGGTCGCGGCCGGGTCCTCGACGAACCCCAGGTACTCCATGCCCACGTCGTACTGGTCGGAGAAGAAGTAGGGCAGCTTGTCGTACGGCTCGCGCGAGCCCAGCATGGCGCGCGCGGCGTGCGGGCCGGTCTCCAGGGCGACGGCCCAGTGCTCGACGCGCAGCGGGCGACCGTAGCGCGGGGAGGGCACGCTCGCGATGTCCCCCGCGGCCCAGACGTCGGGCGCCGAGGTCGCGAGCGTCGCGTCGACCGCGAGCCCGCCGCCCAGGCGGGCGTCCCGCAGCTCGATCCCCGCGGCCTCCGCGAAACCGACGTTGGGCGTCACGCCCACACCGACCACGACGACGTCGGCGGCCACGTGCGTCCCGTCCGCGACGTCGAGTCCCGTGACCCGCCCCTCGCTGCCCGTGATCCCCACGACCTGGGCGTTGCGGTGCAGGTGCACGTCGTGGTCCGCGTGGACCTTGCCGTACATCTCCCCGAGCAGGGGTCCGAGCACGCGGCCCAGCGGGTGGACAGCACGCCCGACGACGGTCACGTCCAGGCCGAGGCTGCGCGCCGAGGCCGCGACCTCCATCCCGATCCACCCGTCGCCCACGACGGCGAGCCGACCCGCGCCCTCGCGGGCCGAGGCCTCGAGCGTCGCGGCGAGCAGGTCGGCGTGCTCGATCGTGCGCAGGTAGTGCACGCCCTGGAGGTCCGCGCCGGGCACCGCGAACGAGCGTGGCGTCGATCCGGTCGCGAGGAGCAGGCGCGCGTACGGCAGCGACGTCCCGTCGATCAGCGTGAGGGAGTGTGCGGCGACGTCGATCCCCGCAGCCCGCGTCGCGGTGCGCAGGTCGACGTGGTGGTCGGCGTACCACTCCTCGGACAGGGGGAACAGGACGTCGCGCTCGGCCTCGCCGCGCAGGTAGTCCTTCGAGAGCGGCGGACGTTCGTAGGGGCGGTGCGGCTCGCTCGAGACGACCACGAGGTCGCCGTCGTACCCCTCGGTCCGGAGGGACTCGGCGGCCTTCGCGGCGGCCAGGCCGCCTCCGACGATGACGATCGGCTCCTCGGCCATGACGACGACCTCCGACGCTGGGGGTGCAGGACCCTCATCGTGACACCGGAAGGGGGGACCCGCATAGGGCGGTCGCGGTCGGGAGAGCTACGCCGTCACCCTCGGCGCCGCGGGGGTCGCCGTCGGTGGGCGGGGGCCTCGCCCTCGGCGAGCGCCGCGGGAGCGGGAACGACGAAGGCCCGGAGTCCACTGGACTCCGGGCCTTCGTGCTGGTCGGGGTGACAGGATTTGAACCTGCGACCTCGTCGTCCCGAACGACGCGCGCTACCAAGCTGCGCCACACCCCGATTGCTCTCGTCGCTGCCGGTCTGCGGAGGGTCCTCGAGAGGTCCCGCCAAACCTGCGCGCTGGAGCCTGCCTAGAATAGCCGACGTTTGCCCCTGCGACGAAACCGGCCCCTCAGTGCGTGCTCACGGTGCCGTGAGCGTCACGATCGTGGCCTCTGGTCGGCACGCGAACCGGAAGGGTGCGTAGGGCGAGGTGCCCGCCCCGGCCGACACGTTGAGCCAGATCGAGGCCTCGCCGCCGGGGGCGTCGGGGCGTGCGCCCGGCCAGCCGTGCAGACCCTTGGCCCGTCCGCGGTCCAGGTCGCAGTTGGTCACGAGCGCCCCGTAGAACGGGACGCAGAGCTGCCCGCCGTGGGTGTGGCCGGCGAGGATGACGTCGGCGCCGTCGTCGTGCATCTGGTCGAGCACGCGCGTGTAGGGCGCGTGCACCACGCCCATCCGCAGGCCCGACGGCGTCGCGTCGGTCCCGGCGTCCCGCGCCGTGCGTGGTTGCGCGGGTGGGAAGACGTCCCGGTCGAGGTGCGGGTCGTCGACGCCCACCAGGTCGATGTGCACGCCGCCGACGTCGATCGCGTCGCGGCGGTTGGTGAGGTCGATCCACCCGGCGGCGCTGAACGCGGCGGCCAGCTTGTCCGCGGGGAGCCTCGGCGGGTCGACCGTGTGGGCGGTCCGCGCGTCGGGCAGCAGGTACCGGGCGGGGTTCTTGGGCGAGGGGGCGAAGTAGTCGTTCGACCCCATGACGAACGTCCCTGGCGTGCTGCTCAGGAGCGGCTCGAGGGCGTACAGGAGCGGCTCCAGCGAGTCCACGTGGGCCAGGTTGTCGCCCGTGTCGACCACGAAGTCCGGGCGCAGGGCCGCGAGGGACCTGATCCACTCGATCTTGCGCTCCTGCGTGGGGGTCAGGTGCAGGTCCGAGAAGTGCAGCACACGCACGTCGGCCGCCCCTCGGGGCAGCACCGGGACCGTGACCTCACGCAGCGTGAACAGCTTGGTCTCCAGGTGGGCGTAGGCGAGCGCCCCCGCTCCGGCGGCGGCGAGGACGCCGGCGCCGACGAGCACGGGGTGCACGCGGGCCCCGGTCAGTCCTGCTCCCCGCCCGGCGTGCCGGTCTCGCCGCCGCCGTTCCCGTTGCCGCCGCCGGTCTCGCCGCCGCCGCCGTTCCCGTTGCCGCCGTTCCCGTTGCCGTTGCCGCCGCCACCGTTGCCGTTGTTGCTGCCGCCACCGTTGCCGTTGCCGCCACCGGTCTCGCCGCCGCCGTCGTTGCCGCCACCCGGGGTCGTCGGGGTGGTGGTCGGAGGAGCCTGGACCTGGCCGAGCATCTTGGGGTCGGGCTCGGGGAAGCTCACCACGGGCATGCCCTCGAGGGCCGTGGTCATGTAGTTCTTCCACATGGGGGCCGCGAGGTCGGAGCCGAACCACCACTGCCTGCTCACACCGTTGATGGTGAACCGGCCGCGGCCGTTGCTGCGCATCTGGACGTCCGACTCGGCGTTCCCGATCCAGACCGCCGTCGCGAGCTGGGGCGTGTAGCCGACGAACCAGTTGTGGGTGTTGAGCTGGGCCGTGCCCGTCTTCCCGGCGCTCTCGCGCCCCTCGAGCTGCGACCTCTTGCCCGATCCATCCGTCATGACGTTCTTGAGGGCGTAGGTCACGGTGTTCGCCACCGCCGGGTCCAGGGCGTTCGGGTTGCAGTTGGCCGACGGCACCTCGAGCTCCTTGCCGTTCGGGTCGACGATGCGCGTGATGGCGATGGGCTCGCAGTAGGTGCCGCCGCTCGCGAAGGTCGCGAACGCTGCGGCCATCTGCAGCGGCGAGGAGTTCTGGGTACCGATGATCATGGAGGGGCGGATGTCCACCTCGCCCTTGTCCTTCGTGAGCGACGGCGCGAACCCGACGGACTTCGCGGTGCTGGCCACGGAGCAGAGGTCGAGCTTGCTCGCCATGTCGGCGTACGCGGTGTTGACCGAGTTGGTCGTCGCGGCCAGGGCCGTCATGCTGCCCTTGCCCTGGCCGTCGGAGTTGTTGGGGTTCCACTTCTCGCCGACGTTGAGCTTGGTGCAGGACGAGGTGAAGTCGCGCCCGACGTTCCACTCGCGACGGTTGGCGTTGACCGACTCGTTGAGCGTGTGCCCGGCCCGCAGCCACTCGGCCAGCAGGAACGGCTTCCAGGTGGATCCCGGGGAGAACCCGCGGGACGAGCCGTGCGCCTGGTCCGCGCTGTAGTTCTGAGCCGTGGTCCCGGGGGCGGCCTCGAGCGAGGCGTCGTAGGGCCGGTTCTGGGCCATCGCGAGGATCTTGCCCGTCCCGGGCTCGACGGTCACGAGGGCGTTCTCGATGCCGCTGGGGTCGGAGGCGGGGATCGCCGACGTGACCTCGGTCTCGGCGGCGGTCTGCATCCGGGGGTCGAGCGTCGTGGTGATGTCGAGGCCGCCGCGGTAGAGCAGACCCTGGCGGTCCTTGGGCGTCTCGCCGAAGATCGGGTTCGAGGTGATGACCTTGGTGACGTAGTCGCAGAAGAACGCCGCGCCGTTCGCGGCCTGGCAGCCCACGGACACGGGCTGGACGTCGAGAGTCTCGGCCAGCGGGGTCGCGACGGCCTCGTCGTGCTCCTGCTGCGTGATGTACCCCTGCTCGAGCATGCGACCGAGCACGAGGTTGCGGCGCTTCTCCGAGCTGGCCGGGTTGGACACGGGGTCGTACGCGCTCGGGGCGTTGGTCACGCCGGCGATCGTCGCGGCCTGGACGATGCTCAGGTCGGACGCCTTCGTGTTGAAGTAGTGGCGCGCCGCGGTCTCGACGCCGTAGACCCGGATACCGAACTGCGCGATGTTGAGGTATCCCTCGAGGATCTCGTCCTTGGTCATGCGCTGCTCGAGCGAGATCGCGAGCTTGGCCTCGCGAGCCTTGCGCTCGATGGTGCTCTCCTTGACCGCCTCGACGGCGATCGGGTCCTCGGCACGCACGGCCTGCTCGATCAGCACGTTCTTGACGTACTGCTGCGTCAGGCTCGAGCCGCCCTGCTTCGCGCCGCCCGAGGCGTTGTTGAACGCCGCGCGGAGGGTGCCCTCCGGGTCGATCCCGCCGTGCTCGTAGAAGCGCTTGTCCTCGGTCGCGACCACGGCGTTCTTCATGTGGTCCGAGACCTCGCCCAGGGGGACCACGATGCGGTTCTCCTGGTAGAAGGTCGCGAGCAGCGTGGTCCCGTCGTTCGCGTAGACGCGCGACTGCTCGGCCAGAGGTCCCGGCTCGAGCTCGTCCGGCAGCTCCTCGAAGATCTGGACGCTGCTGTCGGTGGCCTGGCTGGCGCCGGCGGCGAGGGGGATCAGGAGACCCGCACCGAGCACGCCGCCGACCCCGGAGACCAGGACGAACGCCAGCAGCAGGGCGATGAGCTGATAGGCGTTGACTTGTCGACGGGGACGCGCAGGGGAAGCCATAGGCGCAAGCCTACGGGAGGGCGCCCCTGCCCCTCCGGGGATTGCACCCCCCACCGGTGTGCGGGTTCTGTGAGCGTTCGAGGGCCGGTCCGAGGAGTCCGCGTGACCTGTGCGCCGGCTGGATGACGACTACGCTCGGGCGCATGGCAACCACCTGGGAGTACGCGACCATCCCCCTCATCATCCACAACACCAAGGCAGTCCTCGACCAGTGGGGCTCGGACGGCTGGGAGCTCGTCCAGGTCGTCACGGGACCGGACGGGAACGGCCTCGTGGCCTACCTCAAGCGCCCGACCGGCGAGAAGTAGTGGCAGGCGTCGTCGACGCCCGGCTCGCCGAGCTGGGCATCACCCTGCCCGACGTCGCAGCGCCCGTGGCGGCGTACGTCCCCGCGGTGCGCACGGGCCGGTACGTGTACACGTCGGGCCAGCTCCCGTTCGTGGCGGGGGCACTGTCGGCGACCGGCAAGGTCGGTGACGGCGAGGGGCTCGTCGCCCCGGCCGAGGCGGCGGGCCACGCCCGCACGAGCGCGCTCAACGCGCTCGCGGCGATCAAGGCGCTCGTGGGGGACCTCGACCAGGTCTCCCGGGTCGTCAAGGTCGTCGGGTTCGTGGCGAGCGACCCCTCGTTCACGGGTCAGCCGGCCGTGATCAACGGCGCCAGCACGGTCCTGGGCGAGATCTTCGGCGAGGCGGGCATCCATGCGCGCAGCGCGGTGGGCGTCTCGGTGCTCCCGCTCGACTCCCCGGTCGAGGTGGAGCTCGTCGTCGAGCTCGCCGAGCCGTCGGACGCCTGAGCGAGCGGATCGCTCCCCGAGACGGGGGGGGGGGGGGGGGGGGGGGGGGCGGGGGGGGG
>NZ_JACSQE010000003.1:202301-206148 GCF_014836745.1 Oerskovia gallyi | reverse complement strand
GAGACGGACGAGGGTGTGCGCGTCGCGCACGACCTCACGCAGGAGGAGCTCGCCCAGCTCGTCGGCGCCTCGCTCGAGCCGGTCCACGTCGAGCAGGACGACGGCGCGTCCCTCGCGGCGGACCCACCCGCGGGTGGCGAAGTCGGCGAGGGCCTTGTTGACCGTCTCGCGCGAGGCGCCGACGAGCTGGGCGAGCTCCTCCTGCGTGAGGTCGTGCGCGACGCGCACACCCTCGTCCGTCTCCTCCCCGAAGCGGGTCGACAGGTCGAGGAGCGCCTTGGCGACACGGCCGGGGACGTCGGAGAACACGAGGTCCGCGAGCGTCTCGTTGGTGCGGCGCAGGCGGCGCGCCAACGCGTTGAGCAGGTGCTTCGCGACGCTGGGGTGCTTCTCGATCCACTCGATGAGCTGCTCGTGCCGCAGCTCGTAGAGCAGGGCGTCCGACACCGAGCTGGCGGTGGCCGTGCGGGGCCCCGGGTCGAAGAGCGAGAGCTCGCCGAACATCTCGCCCGGTCCGAGGATGGACAGGAGGTTCTCGCGGCCGTCGTTCGAGCGGCGGCCGAGCTTGATCTTGCCCTGTGCGATCACGTACAGCCGGTCACCGGGCTCACCCTCGCGGAAGAGCACGTCTCCACGGGTGAGCTCGATCTGCTGCATCGAGTCGAACAGCGTCCGGGTCTCTTCGCGGTCCATGGTGGCGAAGAGGGGGGCCGAGAGCACTACGTCGTCGTCCACGCGATGTCCTTCGAGTGTTGAGCGGACTTTCCCGGCATGAGCCCGTCTGCATCGGCGGAGTTCGAGCGAACCGGTACTCGTGATTCCTCCCACAAGTCTGCCTCATGTGCGCAACTCGGGTCGCCACCGCCCCGCGGGGGCCCGCACGGATCGCGGGGGAGAGGCGTGTGGGCGGGGCCGAGTAGGCTGCCGGACGTGACCACTTCGGGCGGTACCTCGAGTCCTGCACCAGCCCCGCACGTCGAGTCACGGCTCGCCCTGGTGCGGCGTGCACGGCGCACCAACCGTGAGCTGGCGCTGACCTATCCGGACGCGCACTGCGAGCTGGACTTCACCACGCCGCTCGAGCTGCTGATCGCGACGGTCCTGTCGGCGCAGACCACGGACAAGCGCGTCAACCTCACCACTCCGGAGCTCTTCGCCCGGTACCCGGACGCGGCGGCCTACGCGGCCGCGGACCGCGAGGACCTCGAGGACATCCTGCGTCCCACCGGTTTCTTCCGGGCCAAGGCGCAGTCGGTGATCGGGATCGGGCAGGCCCTCGTCGAGCGCTACGACGGACAGGTCCCCCGGAAGCTCGACGACCTGGTGACGCTGCCCGGGGTCGGTCGCAAGACCGCGAACGTCGTCCTGGGCAACGCGTTCGGCGTCCCCGGCCTGACGGTCGACACCCACTTCGGGCGCCTCGTGCGCCGCCTCGGGTGGACCGCCGAGGAGGATCCGGTCAAGGTCGAGACGGAGGTCGGGGAGCTCATCGAGAAGCGCGAGTGGACCATGCTCTCGCACCGGCTGATCTTCCACGGCCGCAGGGTCTGCTTCGCGCGCAAGCCTGCGTGCGGGGCGTGCACCATCGCGCACCTGTGCCCGTCGTTCGGGGTCGGCGAGACAGACCCGGCGGTCGCTGCGGGCATGGTCAAGACGGACTGACGCGCGGAGCGCGGGAGGCCGGAGGCCCGCTCAGCCCTTCGTGGTGGGCAACCACTCCAGCAGGAGGCGCGTGACGTCGTCGGGCGCCTCCTCCGGGAGGAAGTGCCCCACCCCGTCGAGGACCT
Source organism: Oerskovia gallyi (assembly GCF_014836745.1). NCBI lineage: Bacteria > Bacillati > Actinomycetota > Actinomycetes > Micrococcales > Cellulomonadaceae > Oerskovia > Oerskovia gallyi. Next base: position 204,361 of record NZ_JACSQE010000003.1, on the reverse strand, counting down.
CGAACCGCAACGCGCGGGAGACCGCTGCCGCGTCCGCGTCGGTGAGGTCGCGGCGCAGGAATCCGTCGGACCCGCCGTGGACCTGGAGGGTCGGGACGGTGATCGGGCGGCGCAGCGCGCTGCGGAAGCGCCGGCCGTCGGGCCGGGGCGCCGAGCGCACGGACCAGCGGATGGCCTCCATCGCGGAGTGCGCCGCGAACGGGATGCGCATGACCGTGCGGTAGGTGTCCACGACCTCGGGGGCGAACGGCGTCGCCGCCCCGTCGGCGAGGACCCGACCGACCAGGTCGTCCTGCGTCAGGGCCCGCTCGGGGAACGTCGGGAGCTGGGCGAACGCGAGGTGGCGCTGCGCGAGCGGCGTGAGGAGCCTGCGCCCCGAGGTGTGGACGTGCGACGGGTGGGGCGCGGCGAACGCCGCGACGCCCGCGGTCACGGCGGGCTGGAGCGCGGCCATGGCCCAGGCGAGCGCGCCGCCGGTCCCGTGCCCGACGACGACGGCGCGGTCGGCGCCCAGCGACCGGACCACGCCCGCGACGTCGCGCGTGCGGGTCGGGGCGTCGTAGCCGATCGGTGGCTTGTCGGACGCGCCGGTGCCCCGGAGGTCCATCGCGGCGACGCGGTAGCCCGCCTCGGCGAGCGCCTCGAGCTGGTACCGCCAGGCCCACCAGAACTGCGGGAACGAGTGCAGCAGGAGCACGAGCGGTGCGCTCGAACCACCCCCGCGCGACTCGGGGCCCGCCAGGGCGAGGTGGAAGCGGGCGCCGTTGGCGGGCACGAACTCGTGCCGCCAGGGGCCGTCGACGAGGGCTGCGGAGAAGTCGCTCGAGTCGGTCGTCACCCGGACGAACCTACCTGCTCGCTCGAGGCCGTGGGCTCGGTCGCCTCGGTCCCCGGCGCGTCGTGCGCGCTCTGGCCCGTGCCGTCGTCCGTGGGGGCTGCGGCCCGCCGGTCCTTGGGCGGGTCGAACCGGTAGCCGACGTTGCGCACGGTCCCGATGAGCTGCTCGTGCTCGGGGCCCAGCTTGGCACGCAGGCGCCGCACGTGGACGTCGACCGTGCGGGTGCCCCCGTAGTAGTCGTAGCCCCAGACCTCCTGCAGGAGCTGTGCCCGCGTGAAGACACGGCCCGGGTGCTGCACCAGGTACTTGAGGAGCTCGAACTCCTTGTACGTCAGGTCGAGCGGGCGGCCACGCAGGCGGGCCGTGTACCCGCCCGCGTCGATCGCGAGCTCGCCCGCCGAGATCTCCTGCGGGGCGTCGTCGGCGCGACCGTGCGACGAGCGTTCGATCACGAGGCGCAACCGGGCCTCGACCTCGGCAGGGCTCGCATGCTCCAGGAGCAGGTCGTCCGCCCCCCACTCGGCGGTGACGACGGTCAGCCCGCCCTCGGTCAGGACGAGCACGAGCGGGACCGTCAGACCTGTCGCGTGGAGCAGGCGGCAGGTCGTGCGGGCGGCCGCGAGGTCGCGGCGCGCGTCGAGCAGCACGACGTCCGAGTCGGGCGCGTCGACCAGGGCCGACGGCTCCATGGGCAGCACCCGCAGACGGTGCGACAGCAGTCCCAGCGCAGGCAGGATCTCGACGGACCCACCTGTCGCCGGTGTCAGGATCAACAGCTCTGCCACCGACGCACCTCCTCCCAGTGACCCCCGAGGAGGCCGGAATCATTACCGTAGCGCGTGGAACAGGGGTCGACGGGGTGACCAAGGCCTTTGCGCTGTTACAACCTTGTTTCGTGTTCGCGTGCGGCGTCATCTGGGAGACTCATGTTCGTGCTCAGCCTCTCCGGACCCGGTGCCGTCCCCGTCCTCATGTCGTCCGTGTCGTCGGGGGAGTGTGCCTAGTGGGTCTCTCCTCCCGCGCCGTCGCCACGTCGGTGGTGGCCGTGGTGGTCGCCGCGGCCGCGTTCTTCGGCCTCCTTCCCCTGACGGTCGCCGCCGCCGCGCTCGCCGTCCTGGTCGCGGTCGGGTGGCCGGCGCTGCTGGGCCAGCCGGCCCCGGGTGGCTCCGGACTCGTGATCGGCCTCACCGGGGTCGGTGCGGGCGCGGCCGTGGCCGCGACC
>NZ_JACSQE010000003.1:167617-202291 GCF_014836745.1 Oerskovia gallyi | reverse complement strand
CTGGCCGAGGCATTTTCGACCGGGCGAGGGGGGGGCGGGGGCCCCCCCCCGACGGCGAGCCCGCGCTGCGCAACCTGCCGCTCGTGCTCGCGATGGGCATCGTGCTGGCGTTCGTCGCCGAGATGCTGCGCCGGGACGGGCGTCCGAGGCTCGTCGAGTCGCTCCTGGGCACGGTGAGCGGACTGGTCGTCGCGGTGTCGGCGGCGGGCTGGATCGCGACCGAGCGCACGGACGCAGGGGCGGAGCTCGTGGTGACGTGCGCCGCGGCGATCGCCGTGGCGTCCGCGGTCTCCGCGCTCCCGCTCGCAGGGTGGTGGAGCTCGGTCCTGACGGTCGTCGCCGCGGCTGCGGCCGGAGGGGGGCTCGGGTACGTGCTCCCCGAGGTCGCGATCAGCAACGGGCTGTGGACGGGCGTCGTCTCGGGGATGCTGGTCGCGGGGCTGCGCGCGTTGTTCGACCAGCTGCCGGCCCTCGAGCGCAGGCAGGCGGCCGTTGCTGCGATAGTGCTGCCCGTGACGGTCGGGGGGATCCTGGTCTTCGTGGTCGGGCGCGTGGTGGTGGGCTGAGCCCTCCCCGCGACACCCCGGCCGTGCTGCTGCACCGCCGTACGAGGGAGAGGTCGAGGCACATGGTCTGGCGCATCGTGGTCCTGGTCGTGCTGCTCGCCGCGAGCGTGCTGCTCGGGGTGTGGTGGCAACGCCGCCAGGGAGTGGTCCGTGCGGGTCGCCCACCTGCCGAGGACGCCGCGGTCGACTGGCCCGCCCTCGGCATCGTGCTGGGGGAGCACCGGACGTTCGTCCAGTTCTCGAGCGAGTTCTGCTCGCCCTGCCGGCACACGGCGCGCGTGCTCGACGAGCTCGTCGCGGCGCGGACCGACGTGACACATCGCGAGATGGACGTCGACGAGCACCACGATCTCGTGCGAACCTTCGGCATACTGCGCACTCCGACGGTGCTCGTCCTGGACCCGTCCGGCCGAGAGGTCGCTCGGATGAGCGGCAGCGTGAACCGGACCCAGGCGATCGAGGCGCTCGCCGTGCCTGCCGCGTCCGTCGCCTGACACCGCTCGCCCACCGGGCGGGCCGACCGAGGAGCCGCCATGTCGCACGAACCGCACCCTTCTCCGAGCTCGGCCCAGGGCATCGACCCGCGCGGCCCGCGCGTCGGTGCCGGGATCACCGCCCTCCTGCTCGCCGTGACGCTGCTCCTGGGGTCGTCCCAGGCGGCGTTGTGGTTGCTCACGTTCATCGCGCTGAGCTTCCTGCTGGGGGCGCTCCGCGGTGCCCAGGGCACGTGGCAGGGGTGGGTCTTCAAGACTCTCGTCCGGCCCAGGCTCGGCCCGACGGCGGAGCGCGAGGACCCGCGTCCGCCTCGCTTCGCGCAGGGGGTCGGGTTCGTCATCACCGGGGTCGGCGCGCTCCTGGGCTTCACCGTCTCGCTCGTGGCCGTACCGGTCGCGGCGGGCCTGGCCCTGGTCGCGGCCGTGCTCAACGCGGCGTTCGGGCTGTGCCTGGGGTGCGAGATGTACCTGCTGGTCCGGCGGTTCGCACCGGCCCGCTGAGGTCCCGCACCGGGGCAGAGGTGCTGCGGGTGCCGTGGCAGGGAAGGCGTAGGGTCGTGCGGTGCCCGCGCAGACCGACTCCTCGACCACCCTCCCGCCTCGGTTCAAGCGCCTGCGCCCAGGGGTCCGGACAGCGGGGGACGCAGCGGACGTCGGTCCGGAGGACCGCCGCCACGACGAACGGTTCGAGGGTGGCGACCTGTCCCACGCGGACCTGTCCGACGTCACGTTCGAGCGGTGCGACCTCGTGGGCATCTCGTTGCACCAGGCCGACCTGCGGGCCGCGACGTTCAGCGAGGCCCGGCTCGAGCGGATCGACGCGCCCGTCCTGAGCGCCCCGCGGTCGGTGTGGCACGACGTGGTGCTGGCCGGTTCACGGATCGGCTCGGCGGAGCTCTACGAGTCCGCGTGGCGTTCGGTCGAGCTGGTCGACTGCAAGCTCGGGTACGTCAACCTGCGCGGTGCGACGGTGCGCGACCTGCGGCTCACGCGGTGCACCGTGGACGAGCTCGACCTGACGAACGCCCAGGCCACGCGCGTCGCGTTCGAGGAGACGTCGGTCGACCACCTCGTCCTGGCGGGCGCCCGTCTGGTGCACACCGACCTGCGCGGGGCCACGCTGCGACGGATCACGAGCATCGAGAGGCTCGCGGGGGCCACGCTCAGCCCGTCCCAGCTCGTCGAGATGGCGCCGCTGTTCGCGGCCGAGCTCGGTATCCGCGTCGAGGACTGAGGGCAAGGCCCGGCGCGCCCGGCCCGCGTCAGTAGACGAGGGCCTGGGCCCCCGGGCGCAGCGCCTCCTCGACGAACACCGACGCCCCCGCGATGCGCACCCCCGGCAGCAGGTCGGCCTCGGTGATGCCGCGGCGCACGGCGCACTGGGTGCAGACCGTGACGGTCCCGGCGGACAGGATCACGTCGAGCAGGTCCGGCAGGGCCGTCGCGTGCTCGAGCTCGAGCTCGCGCGCACGCCCGGGAAGCCCGAACCACGCCGACTCCCCGGTCAGCCACACGCTGACCTCGACCCCGGCGGCGACCGCGGCGGCAGCGACCGTGAAGGCCTGGTTGGTCGCCTCGGGGCGTTCGAGACCCGCGGTCGACTTGACCACGAGCGAGCGGGCGACGGCGGCCGGGGCGGCCGAGGACGGCGACGGAGCGGGCTGGGAGGTCACGTGCGCGAGCCTAGAGGCCGGACGGTAGGATCGGCGACATGTCCACGCATGCACTCGAGCTCATCTTCCTGGGACTGCTGATCGCCGCGACCGTGACCATCACGTGGTTCGCCGGGTTCGTCGTCTACAAGCTGTACAAGGGTCAGCGCTGACCTGAGCGTCGCCCCGGGCGTCCGCGCCCGGTGGGACCACGGTCCCGCTCTCCCTTGTCGTCGTCACGGTCCGCTGGGACCGCCGGAGGTACCACCAGATGGCTTTCGCGTTCCCTGAGGGGCTCGCCCCCGAGGCCTACCCGCTCGCGTGGCTCGTGGGCTCCTGGCGAGGTGAAGGTGTCATCGCCTACCCCGGGATCCCCGAGACCCCGTTCGTCCAGGACGTCGTGTTCGACCACGACGGCGGCCCGTACCTGCGGTACGAGTCGACCATCCGCGTCCTCGAGGCCGAGGTCCCGGAAACCGTGCCGGAGGCCTGGACCGCTGACGACGCTGCCGAGCCGTCCGCTCGCCCGTCGAGCGACCAGGCCGAGCCGGGCACCGAGGGGCACCTCGCGCCGGGACGCATCTGGTCCACCGAGACGGGCTACTGGCGCGTCTCGCCCGAGCGTCCCGAGGGGCTGCCGGAGGACAGGTCGGCGATCGAGGTCATGATCGCGGACCCGTCGGGCCGCATGACCCTGTACCTGGGGGTCGTCGGCAACGGTCGGGTGGACCTGTCGAGCGACGCCGTGGTGCGCACCGCCACCTCGTCCGAGGTCACGGCGTCGAACCGGCTCTACGGCAACGTCCAGGGCCAGCTCCTGTGGGTCTGGGAATTGGCGGCCTTCGGTCAGCCGTTGCAGTCGTATGCGTCGGCGAAGCTGGACCGCCTCTAGCCCCTTCGACGTGCGAGGCACGGCCGACGCCACCGCGCGGCCGGACGGACGTGCGCCCACCGGCGCCGAGGAGGTTGTTGCACCGTGACCGCTGGACCTGACGACGCCACCCAGACCGAGCGTGCGGCCCGGACGGAGCCCGATTCCCCGGTTCGGACGAGCCCGCTGCTGTCGCGCCCCGGCGCGGTCGCGGGCTCCGGACCCGACGCGGGCGTGGCCTGGCACTACGGCGACCCGACGGGCGAGCAGCGCGCGCTCGAGTCGGGCGGCGCGGTCGTCGACCTCTCGCACCACGGCGTCGTGCGGGTCACCGGCCCCGACCGTCTGACGTGGCTCAACTCGATCACCTCGCAGAGCCTCCTGGGCCTGGCCCCCCGGACCTCGACCGAGCTGCTCGTCCTGAGCCCGCAGGGCCACGTCGAGCACGCGGCCGGGGTCGTCGACGACGGCGAGTCCACGTGGCTCGTGACCGAGGGCTCGCACGCTCCGACGCTCGCTGCCTGGCTCGACCGCATGAAGTTCTCGCTGCGCGTCGAGATCACCGACATGAGCGACGAGATCGCGGTCCTGGGCGAGCCTCGGGACGCCGAGGGCGCCGAGGGCGAGCCCGTCACGTGGCGCGACCCCTGGCCGCGCACCGCACCCGGCGGCACCCGCTACGGGCCCGCGGACGACGAGCACCCCGGCGCCCACCGTCCGTGGCGCCTGGTCCTGGTGCCCCGCGCCGAGCTGTCCGACGCCGTCGCGTCCCGCGAGGCCGCCGGGTGGCGGCTCGCCGGGACCTGGGCGAGCGAGGCGCTGCGCGTCGAGGCCTGGCGCCCCCGCCTCGCCACCGAGGTCGACCACCGCTCGATCCCGCACGAGCTCGACTGGCTGCGCACCGCGGTCCACCTGCACAAGGGCTGCTACCGCGGCCAGGAGACCATCGCGCGCGTGCACAACATGGGCCGCCCCCCGCGACGCCTCGTGATGCTCCACCTCGACGGCTCGGGGCACCTGCTCCCCGTCGCCGGGGCCGAGGTGCGACTGCCGGGCGCGACGCCCGGACCCGACGGGGTGTCCGCCCCTGGTCGCGCCGTCGGGGTCGTGACCTCGGTCGCCCGGCACCACGAGCTGGGACCCGTGGCGCTCGCGGTCCTCAAGCGCGGTGCACCCGAGGACGTCGAGCTCGTCGTCGACTGCGACGGGGGAGCCGTCGCCGCGGCCCAGGAGATCGTGGTCCCCGGCGAGGGTGTGTCGGTCGACCGGCCGGCTCCGCGCGGCCCGGTCGCACGCGGCGTCACCCCCAAGGGCGCGGGCGCGCCCCAGAGCATGATCTAGAGCGGTATCCGAGGACCGTGCCGGGACCCCGGCACGGTGGGACGCGGTGAGCAGGAGCACATGACGCAGGCGCGGGAGTCGGCCGGAGGAGCCGCGACGCCGGAACCCGGGGCGGTCGAGTCGGCCCGCAAGGCGTTCCGTCGGTTGCTGCTCAGGGCACGCCTGCGACAGGGCAGCTCCCGGGTCCGGGTCGCGTTCTGGCCCGTCGTCCAGGCCTCGCTCGCGGCGGGCGTCGCGTACGGGATCGCGCACTACGTGCTCGGTCACCCGTACCCGTTCTTCGCACCGGTCTCCGTGTGGATCTGCCTCGGGTTCAGCCAGGACCGGCAGGTGCGCAAGGTCGGCGAGCTCGCGATCGGGGTCGCGGTGGGCGTGGGCCTCGGTGACCTGATCGTCCACTTCATCGGGTCGGGCTGGTGGCAGGTCGCCGTCGTGCTCGCGACGTCCGCCCTCGTGGCGCGCTTCATCGACCGCGGCGCGCTCCTGGCGACCCAGGCCGGGGTCCAGGCCATCGTCATCGTGGGTCTGCCCGCGACCCAGACGGGCGGCCCGGGCGGTCGCCTGGTCGACGCCCTGGTCGGTGGCGCGCTCGCGCTGCTCGTCGCGACCCTCACACCGGGCGACCCGCGCCGTCGGCCACGGATCCTGGGCGACGAGGCGACGACCGAGCTCGCCGAGACGCTCGAGCTGCTCGCCCGCGGCTTCCGCTCGGGGGACGTCGACGACCTGGACGCCGCGCTCGTGCGGGGGCGGGCGTCCGAGCCCGCCCTCGAGGAGTGGCAGGCGACCGCGACGAGCGCCCAGGAGCTGTCCCGGGTGAGCCCCGTGGGGCGCAAGCACCGCACCGAGCTGGGCGACATCGAGCGCAAGGCGGTCCTGGTGGACCGCGCCATGCGCAGCGTCCGTGTCCTGGCCCGGCGTGCCCGACCGGTCGCGGGGCCCGACCACGACCTCCTGCCCGTCGCCGCGATCGTCGACCGGTTCGCGGCCGGCACCCGGGTCCTGGCCGAGGCGATCGGGGCGGGACGCGACCCGTCGACCGCGCGCGAGATCCTGGCCGACACCGCGGCCGCGGCCGACCCGCGGACCGTGGGCGCGGGTGACTGGCAGGTCCAGTCGCTCGTGATGCTGCTGCGCTCCCCGATCGTGGACACGCTCGAGGCCGCAGGGATGTCCCCGCAGGACGCGCGGGCGGCTCTGCACGAGCTCTGAACCGGCCGCGCGGCCCGTGGCGAGCACGTCGCCCGCAGGACGGGGCGCATGTCCGGCGAACCCGCAGGATTGCCGCGCGTGGAGGTCTACGCAATCCGGGCGTTGGCCGGTACCTTCAGGGGATGGAGGTTTCCGTCAGCGCCCTGCGGGCCGAGCTGAAGTCGTGGATCGAGCGGGCGCGTGACGGGGAGGACGTGGTGATCACCGAGCGCGGCATCCCGGTCGCCCGCCTGAGCGCGATCGGCAGCGCGGACCTGATCACGTCGCTGACCCGGGACGGCCTGCTCACGCCGGCCACCGAGGAGCGGCCCGTGCACTCGCCGCCCGCACGCCCGGCTGCCAAGCAGTCGGCGATGTCGGGCCTCGTGCGCCGCATCCGACGCTGAGCCGGCGCGCCCCATGGCACTGGTCTACTTCGACGCGAGCGCCCTCGTGAAGCTGTGCGTCGCCGAGCCTGGCTCGGAGCTCGCGAGCGCCCTGTGGAACCGGGCGGACGTGGTCACGACGAGCCGCCTGTCGGACACCGAGGTCCGTGCGGCGCTCGCCGCGGGCGAGCGTACGGGCGTCCTCGACGCCGCCGAGCGTGCGCAGGCGCTCGCCGCGTGGGAGCGGCTGTGGCCCGCGCTGCACCTGGTGGAGGTCTCGCCCGAGGTCCTGGACAGGGCGAGCGACCTCGCAGGGTCCGACGGTCACTCCTTGCGGGGCGCGGACGCCGTGCACCTCGCCTCCGCGCTGGTGCTGCGGCACGAGGACGCGATCTTCGCGGTGTGGGACGAGCGGGTCGCGAGCGCGGCGCGCGCGGAGGCGCTGCGCGTCCTGCCGTAGGCTCGACACGTGATCAGCTTCGGTGGAGCCCAGTGGCTCGTTCTCGTCATCCTCGCGGTCGTGGTGTTCGCCGCGCAGGCCTTCGCTCTCGTCGATGCGCTGCGGCGTCCCGCGAACGGGTTCACCGCCGAGGGGAAGCTCACCAAGCCGATCTGGTCGGCGATCCTGGGGGTCGCCGCGGCGATCGGGTTCCTCGGCCTGCCGCCGTTGATGCTGACGAGCTCCAGCTTCTTGAACCTCCTGGCCCTCGTCCCGGCCTTCATCTACCTGGTCGACGTGCGTCCTCGGCTCAAGTCGTACGGGTTCGGTCGCGGGTCGGGCGGCAACCGTGGTGGCCGTCCGGGCGGGTGGTGAACCCCGTGCTGCGCTCCGCCGCTCCGCTCGCGGAGGTCGTCCGGGGCGACCTGGTCGAGTCCGTGCACCTGGGGCACCTGGTGACGCTCGACGCCTCGGGTGAGGCCGATCTGGTGGTGGGCGACGCGTCGACCGTGATCTGGCCTCGTTCGTCGGTCAAGCCGTTCCAGGCGGTCGCGATGCTCCGCAACGGCCTGTCCCTGCCGCCTCGTCTGCTGGCGCTCGGTGCCGCGAGCCACAACGCCGAGGACTTCCACCTCGCGGGCGCGCGCGAGATCCTCGCGGGGGTCGGGCTCGACGAGTCGGCGCTGCGCAACACCCCGGACATGCCGGTCTACCCGCCGGCGGCGTTCGCGTGGCAGGAGCTCGGCAACGGCCCGGCGTCGATCACGCAGAACTGCTCGGGCAAGCATGCCGCGATGCTCGCGACGTGCGTCGTGGCCGGCTGGGACACCGCGACGTACCTGGACCCCGCGCACCCGCTCCAGGTCGCGATCCGCGAGACCCTGCTCGAGCTCACGGGCGACGACGCGGCGGACCTCCACGTGACGGTCGACGGCTGCGGTGCGCCGCTCTTCTCGACGACGCTGGTCGGCATGGCGCGGGGCTTCGGCCGGCTGGCCGGTGCGCCGGCGGCGGCGCCCGGGTCGCCCGAGGCCCTGGTGGCAGGCGCGATGTTCTCGTTCCCCGAGATGGTCGGCGGGACCGGTCGCGACGCGACCGAGGTCATGCAGGCGGTCCCGGGCCTCGTCGCCAAGGACGGCGCGGACGGCGTGTACGGCGCGGGCCTGCCGGACGGCCGCGCGCTCGCGTTCAAGGTCCTCGACGGGTCGCCGCGCCCGCGTCCCGCGGTGCTGGTCGCCGCGCTGGCGGACTTGGGGGCGCGCGACCTGCCGGGGGCCGACGGCGCCGCGCTCGACCGCGTCGGCCGCACCCCGGTCCTGGGCGGGGGAGAGCCCGTGGGCGAGGTGCGGGCCGCGTTCGGACCGGGCTTCGCCGCATGAGGGCGGTCCTGCAGCGCGTGACGCGCGCGAGCGTGAGCGTGGGCGGCGAGGTCGTGGGGCGCGTCGACCGGCCGGGCCTGGTCGCGCTCGTGGGCGTGACGCACGACGACGGTCCCGCGCAGGTCGAGCTCGTCGCGCGCAAGATCGCCGAGCTGCGGATCCTGCGCGACGAGCGGTCGGTGCTCGACGAGGGCGCGCCCGTCCTGGTCGTCAGCCAGTTCACGCTCTACGCGGACACCAAGAAGGGGCGGCGCCCGTCGTGGAACGGTGCGGCGAAGGGGGACGTGGCGGAGCCGCTCGTCGCCGAGGTGGTCGCCGCGCTGCGTGGGAGGGGGGTCGAGGTCGCGACCGGCGTGTTCGGTGCGGACATGCAGGTCGAGCTCGTCAACGACGGCCCGGTGACGATCCTCGTCGAGGCATAGTGGCCCGTCGCGGCTCGAGAGGCTACCGTTCGTAACGTTTCGAGCGATTCGACGCGTTGGTAAGGGAAATCCCTTATGTGACCGCTGTGAACCATGTGGAAGCCCCGTACATCATTCGCGCGCGCGCCTGGTTAGGTTCGAGAGTGCCCAGCATCTGGGGCTCCGGAACGGACCGGAGTCAGCAGCACGGAAGACGAAGAGGCCTCCCTTTGCACGCATCTCGCAACACTCCCTCGCTACCACGCCGCACCCGCCGCGCTGCCGGTGCCGTGGTGACGGCGACGACCCTGGCCCTCGTGGCGTCCGGCCTGGTCGCGGCAGGCACGGCGACGGCCGCGCCGGCCACGCCCGCCGCGCCCGCCGCGGTCAGCCCCAACGGTGACAACGACATCAACGGGTACCGCAACGTCGGCTACTTCATGTCGTGGGCCCCGGAGAACTACGGCTACACGGTCAAGGACTTCCAGGAGTCCGGCCAGGCCGACCAGATCACGCACGTCAACTACGCGTTCGCGAACATCCACCCGACCGACCTGACGTGCTTCATCTCCGACAAGGACGGCTCGCCCGCACCCGGCGGCAACGACGGGGCAGGTGTCGCCGGCGCCGACTTCGTCGACGGTGTCAGTGCGGCGGACTCGATCGACGGGGTCGCGGACACGGCAGACCAGGCGCTCGCCGGGAACTTCAACCAGCTCCTCAAGCTCAAGGAGAAGAACCCCGACACCAAGGTGCTGGTGTCGATCGGTGGGTGGACCTGGTCCAAGTTCTTCTCGAAGGCCGCCGCGACGCCCGAGTCCCGCGAGAAGTTCGTCTCGTCGTGCATCGACCTCTACCTCGAGGGCAACCTGCCGGAGATCGACGGCCGCGGTGGCCCGGGCGCAGCAGCCGGCCTCTTCGACGGCATCGACATCGACTGGGAGTGGCCTGGCGCGCCGGGCTGGTCGCAGCACCCCGAGAACTTCGTCGACCCCGTGAACGACAAGGCGAACTTCACGGCGCTGCTCGCGGAGTTCCGTGAGCAGCTCGACGAGTACGGCGCCTCGCAGGGCAAGGAGTACCTCCTGTCCTCGTACATCCCGGTGAACCCGACGGTCATCAACGCGGGCTGGGACGCGCCGAAGATCTTCGACTACCTCGACTACGGCAACATCCAGGGCTACGACCTGCACGGTGGTTGGTCGCCGAACCTGGCCGGGCACCAGTCCAACCTGCACGACGACCCGACCTACACGGGCGAGATCTCGGTCGAGCAGGGGATCGACCTGTACCTGAGCCGCGGCGTCGACCCGCAGCAGATCACGCTGGGCATCCCCGCGTTCGGCCGCGGCTGGACCGGTGTCGAGGCAGGCGACTCGAACGGGGCGTGGCAGTCGGCCGCAGGCGTGGCCGAGGGCACGCACGAGCCCGGCTACAAGCAGTACTTCGAGCTGCGCGACCTGGGCACCGAGTACTTCGACGAGACGACCGGGTCGTCCTGGCGCTACGACGGCAACGAGTGGTGGACGGTCGACACCCCGCGCGCCGTCGAGTACAAGGCGAAGTGGGTCGCGGAGAAGGGCCTGGGCGGCTCGATGTGGTGGGACCTCGCGGGTGACTACGAGGACGAGCTGGTCGGTGCGGCCGCTGACGTCTACCGCGCGTCGCAGGCGGGTCCGGTCGACTCGGACGCTCCCGGTGGATGCTACGGCGACTGGACCAAGGCGGGCATCTACACTGCTGGCCAGGTGGCGTCCCACCAGGGCGTCAACTACCAGGCCAACTGGTGGGTCCACACCAACGCACCGGGCACCGAGAAGTACTGGAGCCCGTGGCGCGTGGTCGGTTCCTGCGTCTGACGCGGTAGCGGCCGCAGCCCTGCGCAACCCGACGCCGCCGGGACCACGACCTGCCTGTCGTGGCCTCGGCGGCGTCCGCGTGTCCAGGGTCCGCCCGGGGGGAGCGGGCCTCAGCGCAGCCAGCCGCGCCGCTTGATGTACACGAGCGGGATGACGGCGGCGACGAGCGTCACGAGCACGACCCACGGGAACCCGAGCTCCCACTCGAGCTCGGGCATGCGCGTGAAGTTCATGCCGTAGAACGACGTGATGAGCGTCGGGGGCAGGAACACCGCGGTGATGATCGTGAACACCTTGACGATCTGGTTCTGCTTGACGTCGAGCGAGGTCATGATGGCCTGCTGGAGGTAGCGGACCTTGTCGTGCTCGAAGCTCGCGTGCTCCTTGACTCCGTCGACGTCCGCGATGAGGGTCTCGACGAGTCCCGCGAGCACGGGGTCGGTGTCGGCGATCTCGCTGCGCAGGTGCCGGGCGGCGCGCGCGAGCGAGAGCTGGGACTCCTGGGTGCTCGAGACGATCTCCTCGGCCCGGTTCATGCGGGAGATGGTGCCCTGCATGTCGGTCACGCCGATCTCACGACCGCGCCGGTCGTAGCCGAGCGTGGCCTCCTCGATCTGGTCGGACATGTCCTCGAGCAGGTCGCTCGCGTGGTGGATGACGCGCTCGGCGGCCTCGTTGAGCGCGTACAGCAGCGCGTACATGACGCCGTACGACGTCTGGGTCAGGCGCGGGGTGCGCCGCATGCGGGCGATGGCCTTGTCGAAGATCGGGTAGTGCCGGGACGGCTGGAGGGTCACGACGCGGTCGGGGGACAGCGCGAACATCAGGACCTCGCGCTCGATCCGCTCGCCGCGCCGGTAGGTCGCCACGACGGGCAGGTAGACGTGCTCGTCGGTCTCCCAGACGCGCCCGGAGGCCAGGGAGAAGTCGACGCCCGCGTCCCGCGCGCGCTCGAGCGCGGCTGCGTCCTCGGAGGCGACCTGGAGCCAGCGGGCACGCAGGGCCTGGGGGTCGAACCGTGGGGCGCCCGCCGGGGTCGCCGACGCGGGGCGGTGACCGTACGTCGTCGCGGGCCGGGTCGCCTCGACGACCGCGGGCGTCGTCGCGCTCACGGGTTCACCGCCGGCGCGCCGACCTGCGGGGAGCCCGTGCCCGACGGCGTCGCACCGGTCGGGGCGCTCGTCGTCACCCCGGTCGCCGGGACGTCGTCGTGCCCTGCGGCCAGCAGGTGCGTCCCGAGCAGGGCCGTGCAGATGAACAGGTACAGGCCGATCGTGAACGTGATCGACTGGCGCTCGAGGTCGGGGCGGCGGGGACCGGGCGCGGGGGTGGTGGCCCGATTCGTTCGGAGTGGTGCGGAGCCCTTGCGAGTCGGCGCGGGGCAGGGTGCACTGAGGTAGGTGCTCGTCGACATGGTGGTCCTTCCCGGCGCCGTGCTCTCGACGGTGCCGACCGGACGCCGGGCGATCCGCCTGCGTGCGGACACGGGGGCAGGACCTGGCGAGGGAGGTGACGGTGCATGGAGCGCACTGGCGACCGCCCCGAGGGCCGTGCCGAGAGGGCTGACCCGAGGGTCAGCGGGCAGGACGGAGGGGAGCGAGCGCGCAGTGCGGGGATCTATGACTGCTGCCGTCCGGCATCGCTCTCACCTCCTTCTCATCTGCTTCTGGTTCCGTGCTCGTCTGAGGTACCGAGATCTCTCGGCAGAACAGACGGAGGGACGAGGTCACCCTAGACCTGGTCGAAGGCCCCGGCAACCCGCCCCCAGCGGAAGCCGCCGAAGACACTGACGGGTAACAGAACAGGATGCCCGCTTTTACGTCGGGTTGTTAACATTCCTGAGAGTCGTCCGGCCATCGTTGCCCCGGACGGGAGGGTCTGACATGCCAGCCAGCCAGCAAGACGTCCTGACCTCAGATCAGGTGCGCACGTCCCGCACGTCCACCGAGCACCGGCCTGAGCGGCTCTCGTCCAGGCGGGCGGAGATCGACCTCGCTCTCTCGGCGGTCGCCGACGGGCGGGGCGCCTTCGTCTGGACCGGTGAGCCGGGCATGGGAGCGAGCACCACGCTCGAGCTCGTCCACGAGGCGCTGCACGGGGCGAGCGGTCCGCACCCGCCCCTGGTCCTGCGGGTCGCCCAGGCGATGGGACCGCAGCGGTCCGGCGGGGCGGTGCGCTCCCTCGTGTCCCAGGTCGCCCAGGTCACCGGGTGCGCGGTGCCGGACCGGCTCGTGCGCCCGCTCGACGTCGCCGACCCGGAGTACGGCTACCTGCCGGAGGTCGGCGCGGTCGCGCTCGCCGAGTACCTCGAGGAGGCGGTGCCCGACCGGACGGTCGTGCTGCTCGCCGACGACCTCCACCTGGTCGACGAGATCAGCCGCGCCGTGGTGGTCGGGCTCGTCGCCCAGCGGCGCGCGGCGCTCGTGCTCCTCGCGACCGCGGTCCCCGGTGGCTTCGACCGTCCGCTCCCGTACCCGATCGAGGTGCGGGAGCTCGCGCCCCTCGGTCCGTCGGAGGCGCTGCACCTGCTGCTCGTCGAGGAGCGCCTGGCCGTGGCCCCCCACGTCGCGGCGCGGCTCGCCCAGAACCTCGCGGGCAACGCGGCGGCGATCTCCCAGACGGCCCGGCTGCTGTCGACCGAACAGCTCGCGGGCACCGCGATCCTCCCGGACCCCCTCCCCCCGGTGCAGGCGGTCCGCACGCTGCTCGGCGACCGGCTCGACGAGCTCGCCCCCGAGGAGCGGCGGGCCCTGCTCGTCGCGGCGGTCGCGGTGGTCGAGCGCACGGACGTGCTGCTCGCGGCGTCGGGGCTGAGCATCGAGGAGGTGCTCGACGGTCCTCTCTCGGGGCAGCTCTCCCTGGTCTCGGGCCGTTTCGCGTTCACCGACCCGAGGGTGCGCTCGCTGGTCCACGGCGACGCCCGGCTCGCGGACCGCACGGCCGCGCACCTGCGGCTGGCGACGGTCCACACGGCGGCCGGCGAGGAGGACATCGCGACCTGGCACACGGCGCTCGCGACGCTCGCGGGGGACCCTGCGCTCGCGCCCGGGCTCGTGTCCCTGGCCCAGCGGCTCCTCGCGCGCGGGGACGTGGTGTGGGCTCACGAGGTCGCGCGAGAGGCCGCGAGCCAGGCGGCCGCGTCCGAGCGCGGAGAGGCGTACGTGGTCGCGGGGACGGCCGCGCTCCAGTCCGGTCACGTCCACGACGCGGCCGACTGGCTGCGCCGCGCCGCACGCTGCGAGGGCGGCGTGAGCTCGGCCCGCATCCTGGGCCCGCTCGTCACCGCGCTCACGCACGTCCAGGGCCAGGTGCCCGACGACGTGATCGCCCCGTTCATCGCGCTCGCGGACAACGACGACGCCTGCACCTGTTGCGTCGACCACGAGGGTCGCCCCCGCGACGCGGCCGGGGGGTGCGAGATCGGCGACGTGGTGAAGGGGCTCACGAGCGCCGCGACCCTTCACGCCGAGCGGGGTGACGGCGTCGCCGCGTCCCAGGCGTTCGACGCGGCGAAGCGTCTCGCTCGGCGATGCACCCAGGGCGTGGGAGGGCTGGACGTCGTCAGGTCGTGGCTCGCCAACTACGGCGTGGGGGAGCGCGGGAAGAGAGCGGACCTGCCCGGGTCGCGGCTCTCGCCCGAGCAGGAGGCGTACGCCCAGGTCAGCCGGGCGATCGCCCTGGCCGACGAGGACGCCCTCGACGTCGCGGGCCAGGCGCTCGCGAGCGCGGTCGCGAACCTCGCACCGGTCAGGAACGGCGGCCGGTGGTTCGACGCACCGTCAGGTGCCGTGACCCCGTACGTCGAGGCGCACCTTCGCCTGGCCCAGGTGCTGGTGCACTTCTGGTCGGGAAACATCACCAAGGCGCGCCGCGAGCTCGAGGAGGCGGCCTTCCGCCTGCCCGTCGGGCTGCCGTTCGCCGGGACGGGGGTCGCGGTCGCGCGGCGCCTCGACATGGCGGTCGACGGCAGCGTGGGGACGCTCGCCACCGCCCTCGAGGAGACGTGCTCGTGCCCGACGTCGCGGCCGGTCCGGCTCGGCCTCCTCGTGGACCGGGCCATCGGCGCGTCGTTCGCCCGCCACCACACCCAGGCGGCCACCCTGCTCGAGCTGGCAGCCGAGACCGACCGGCGCGACTGCGCCCACATGCTGCACCTGCCCGGGATGGACGACGTCGAGGCGTGGGTGCTCGCCGGCCGTCCCGACGCGGCGGAGAAGGCGCTCGCGCGGCGGCGGGTCGAGGCCAAGGACCTGTCCCCGGCGAACCGGGTCGCGACGCTCGCGCGAGCAGAGATCGCACTCGCGAGGCCCGAGGACGCGGTCGCGCTGCGCGACGCGGTCGCCTCGGCGGGTCGCGGGATCGCATCGCCCTTCGAGCACGGGCGCACCGAGCTCTGTCTCGGCCGGGCCCTGACGCGCTGGGGCGACCTCCCTGCGGCCCACGAGCACCTCCTCTCGGCGGTCGAGCTCCTGACCCAGTCCGGGGCGTGGGCGTGGGCCCGGCAGGCGCAGGGTGAGCTCGCGGGCGTCGTCGAGCACCTCGGCGCCCTGCAGGTCGCCGCGCGTCGCACCGAGACGTCGCCCGTCCCGACCACGACCCCTGGGGGAGGCGTCCCGCACGCCGTCGTCGCGTCGTCGGGCAGGGCGCGTCTCGCCGCACGCGAGAGCGACGTGTCCGACGACGCCCTCGACGAGCTGCGCGCCCGCTGGGCGGACGAGCTCACCGATCGAGAGCTCGACGTCGCGCTCCTGGTCGTCCAGGGGGGATCCAACCGCGAGGCCGCGGACCAGCTCTACCTCTCGGTCCGCACCGTCGAGGTCCACCTGGGGCGCGTCTTCCGCAAGCTCGGCGTGCGCTCGCGGGTCGAGCTCGCGGTCCTCGCGCACCGGGTCGGACGGTGACCGGTCGAGCGGTGCCGCGACGGGGGACCCGTAGGGCCTGACGGGGTACGTAGGGGGGAACACCTACACGCTCCCGTGTATGTACGCGAGGTGAACAATGTGGGAAACGCTGATTCCCGAGGGCGTGCTCGCTCCCTAGTGTCGGGGTGTTCCTGGGCAACGACGTCCGGGTGACCGGGCCCCCCAGCCCCCAGCCAAGTGAGGCAGACACATGCGACTGAGAACTCCACGAGGACGCGCGAGGAAGATGGCCGCGGGACTGACCGCCGCGGCCATGCTCGCGACGTCCCTGGTCGCCGGCACCGTCGCCGCGACCGCTAGCCCCCTCCCCGCAGCCACCGCGACCGCCGCGACCGGCGACAGCGCGATCAACGGCTACCGCAACGTCGCCTACTTCACCCAGTGGGGTGTCTACGGGCGCGACTTCAAGATGAAGGAGCTCCAGGACTCCGGCGCCGCTGCCGACCTGACGCACCTCAACTACGCGTTCGGCAACATCCACCACCAGACGCTCACGTGCTTCGAGGCCAACAAGGCCCAGGGCACGGGCCCCAACGGGTCCGACGGCGCGGGCGACGCGTGGGCCGACTACGGCATGGGATACACCGCCGCCAACTCGGTCGCGGGCGTGGCCGACGCCTGGGACCAGCCGCTCGCCGGCTCGTTCAACCAGATCAAGCAGCTCAAGGCCAAGAACCCCCAGATCAAGGCCATGCTGTCGATCGGCGGCTGGACCTGGTCGAAGAACTTCTCCAAGGCCGCCGCGACCGACGCGAGCCGCAAGAAGCTCGTGTCGTCCTGCATCGACCTCTACCTCAAGGGCAACCTCCCCGTGGTCGACGGCCGCGGCGGGCCCGGCTCGGCGGCCGGCGTGTTCGACGGCTTCGACATCGACTGGGAGTGGCCCGGCTCTCTCAACGGCGAGGTCGGCAACATCGTCGACGTCGCGAACGACAAGGCGAACTTCAAGGCCCTCCTCAAGGAGTTCCGCACCCAGCTCGACGCCTACGGCGCGACCACGGGCAAGAAGTACCAGCTCAGCGCGTTCCTCCCCGCCAACCCGGACGACATCGCGTCGGGCGGCTGGAACGACCCCGAGAACTACCAGTACCTCGACTTCGGGAACATCCAGGGCTACGACCTGCACGGCGCCTGGAACAAGACCCTCACGGGGCACCAGGGCAACCTGTACGACGACCCCACCGACACCCGCCCCGCGAACCGCCGGTACAGCGTCGACAAGGCCGTCAAGGCCTATCTCGACGCCGGCGTGCCCGCGAAGCAGCTCACCCTGGGCCTCGCGATGTACGGCCGCGGCTGGAAGGGCGCGACGTCGTCGGCCCCCTGGGGCGTGGCGACGGACGCCGGACCCGGTACCTGGGAAGCCGGCAACGAGGACTACGACAAGCTCAAGAACCTCGGCACCGGGTACTTCGACCCGGTATCCGTGGCCTCGTGGCGTCACGACGGCAACCAGTGGTGGAGCTTCGACGACCCGAAGTCCGTCGCCGTCAAGGGCGACTACATCGCCGCCAAGAAGCTCGGCGGGGCCATGTGGTGGGACCTCACGGGCAACCAGGACGGCTCGCTCCTCAAGGGCCTCGCGACGAAGTTCCGCGCGGCACCGGCCGGGCCCGTGATCGGTGACCCGACGGGTGGCGGTGGCACGACCGGCGGGACCACGGGTGGGACGACTGGTGGCACGACCGGCGGGACCACGGGTGGGACGACTGGTGGCACGACCGGTGGGACGACTGGTGGGACGACTGGTGGCACGACCGGTGGGACGACTGGTGGGACGACTGGTGGGACCACGGGTGGGACCGGCACGGAGTGCGCCGCCGCCTGGACCGCGACGGGGACCTACAGCGGCGGCGCGACGGTTTCCTACAGCGGCAAGAACTACAAGGCCAAGTGGTGGACCCAGAACGAGACCCCCGGCACGGCTGGCGGCCCCTGGGAGCTCGTCGGCACGTGCGGCACCTCCGGTGGCACGACCGGCGGCACGACCGGTGGGACGACCGGCGGCACGACCGGTGGGACGACGGGTGGCACGACCGGTGGGACGACCGGCGGCACGACCGGTGGGACGACGGGCACCGGGACCTGCACCGCCCCCGCCTGGTCCGCCACGGCCGTGTACAACGGCGGGGCCCAGGTCTCGCACAACGGTCAGAAGTACACCGCCAAGTGGTGGACGCAGAACAACGTCCCCGGGGCCGAGCAGTACGGCCCGTGGCAGGCGCTCGGCGCC
The DNA here is from genome assembly GCF_014836745.1 of Oerskovia gallyi. Lineage (NCBI taxonomy): Bacteria > Bacillati > Actinomycetota > Actinomycetes > Micrococcales > Cellulomonadaceae > Oerskovia > Oerskovia gallyi. The sequence continues at coordinate 184,557 of NZ_JACSQE010000003.1, read as the reverse complement.
TGCTGAGAGTCGAGCCGGGGGGCGGGATCCCCGCCCCGTCCCCCGGCTCCCTCCCCACGACCCCCGCCGAGGACCGACGCCGAACGAGGCTCCGTCACCGGTGGGTACCACGTAGCGGTTCGCCGCTGCCGAACCCGAGGTTCCATCCGACCGGCCAGAGGGCCGGGCCGACCGGACCTCGGGTTCGGCGACCGTCCCCTGGGCTCGCCACGAGCCCTCCCAGATCTCCGCCGGGCCCCGCCCTGCGGTCCTTGGCGCTGCGCGCGCACCGCGCGTCGCGCTCCGCACAACGAAGGCAGATTCGATGCACGTGAAACTCTCCGGGCACCGCGCCCGGGTCGGCGCGGCCCTCGCGACCACGACCGCGCTGTTCGCGACGATGCTCGTCGCGGCCGCCAGCTCGTCGGCGGTGGCCGCCGACTGCGCCCCGGCCTGGTCGGCGACGGCGACCTACACCAACGGTGCGACCGTCTCGAAGGACGGCGTGAACTACTCCGCGAAGTGGTGGACCCAGAACAACGTCCCCGGCGCCGAGGCGTCCGGCCCCTGGGCCTCCCAGGGAGCGTGCGGTGCGACCGGCGGCACCACGGGTGGCACGACCGGTGGCGCCACGGGTGGCACGACCGGTGGCACCACGGGTGGCACGACGGGTGGCACGACCGGTGGCACGACTGGCGGGACGACCGGCGGCACGACCACCCCTGGGACCCCTGCGACAGGCCACGAGGCGTGCCGTCCGGACGGCATGTACAAGACCCCGGGCGTTGACGTCCCGTACTGCGACGTCTACGACACCGCGGGCCGCGAGAAGCTGCCCAACGGGCTCGACCGCCGCGTGATCGGCTACTTCTCGAACTGGCGCACGGGGGCCAACGGCCAGCCGCGCTACCTCGCGAGCGACATCCCCTGGAACAAGCTGTCGCACATCAACTACGCGTTCGCGCACGTCGGTGCCGACAACAAGATCTCCGTCAACGCGCAGGCCGCGGGCAACGCGTCGACCGACATGACGTGGCCGGGCGTCGCAGGGGCCGAGATGGACCCCGCGCTGTCCTACAAGGGGCACTTCAACCTGCTCGCGAAGTACAAGAAGGCGAACCCGGGCGTGAAGGTGATCCCCGCCGTCGGGGGATGGGCCGAGACCGGTGGCTACTTCGACGCGAACGGCAACCGCGTCGCGTCCGGTGGGTTCTACACGATGACCGAGTCGCAGGCGAAGATCGACACGTTCGCCGACTCGACGGTCGCGTTCATCCGGCAGTACGGGTTCGACGGCATCGACATCGACTACGAGTACCCCACGTCCAACAAGGGGGCCGGGAACCCGGACGACTTCGCGTTCTCGGACGCCAAGCGTGACAAGCACTTCCAGGGGTACGTGAACCTCCTCAAGACGCTCCGCGAGAAGCTCGACAAGGCCGGGGCGGAGGACGGCGAGTACTACATGCTGACGACCGCGACGCCGTCGTCCGGGTGGCTGCTGCGTGGCATGGAGGCCTTCCAGGTCGTCCAGTACCTCGACTACGTCAACCTCATGTCGTACGACCTGCACGGCGCGTGGAACGAGCACGTCGGCGGCAACTCGCCCCTGTTCGACGACGGCAAGGACCCCGAGCTCACCGCTGCGGGCGTGTACACGGCGTACAAGGGCATGGGCTACCTCAACGGTGACTGGGCCGCGCACTACTTCCGCGGCGCCATGCCGGCGGGCCGCGTGAACCTCGGCGTCGGCTTCTACACGCGCGGTTTCCAGGGCGTCCAGGGTGGCACCGACGGCATGGGCGGCAAGGCCGTCCCGCCCGCGGGCTTCACGTGCCCGGCGGGCACCAACGGCAAGTGCGGCTACGGCGCCGAGGGCGTCGACAACCTCTGGTTCGACTCCGACCCCATGGGCAACGCGGTGCCGGCCGGCGTCAACCCGATCTGGCACGCGCTGAACCTGCAGAAGGGGATCGCGGGCGACTACGCGGCCTCCTACAAGGTCCCGACGGCCGTCACGGGTTCGTACGTGCACCACTTCGACCCGGTCACCAAGAACGAGTGGTGGTGGAACGCGAGCAAGAAGGTCTTCCTGTCCGGTGACACGACGCAGGCGATCGGCGCGAAGACGGACTACGTGGCCGACACGGGCCTCGGCGGCGTCATGATCTGGGAGCTCGCGGGCGACTACGGCTACAACCAGACCAAGGGCCAGTACGAGATCGGCCAGACCATGGTCGACCTCATGCACTCGAAGCTCAGCACGACGACGGCCTACGGGGCCACCAAGGCGAACGCGGACCGGGTCATGCCCAAGCAGGCGATCGACCTGGGCATCGACTACACGCAGTTCGCGCTCGGTGACAGCAACTACCCGATCAACCCCAAGGTCGTGTTCACCAACAGGTCGAAGACCGCCATCCCGGCGGGCGCGACCATCTCGTTCCAGTACGGCACCACGGACACGGGCGAGATGAGCGACTGGTCGGGCATGAAGACGACGACGACCAAGCAGGGCCACGTGGGCCCGAACGTCGGCGGACTCAAGGGCGACTTCCACACGGCCGAGTTCACGGTCCCCCTCGGCGGCATCCCCGCGGGCGGGAGCATCACGAACCAGCTCAAGTGGACCATGCCGATCGCGCAGTTCTCCAACGTGATCGTGACGATCGCCGGTACGTCCTACTCGACGACCTACGACTACCCGCGGGGCGTCACGGTCGTCGAGCCCACGGGCGGGACCGGCGGGACCGGCGGCACCACGGGCGGCACGACGGGTGGGACGACCGGCGGTACGGGCGTCTGCACCGCCGTCGCCTGGTCCGCCACGGCGACGTACGCGGGCGGTGTGCAGGTCAGCCACGGCGGCCGCACGTGGACCGCGAAGTACTGGAACCAGGGGGACACCCCGGGGGCCCAGCAGTGGGGGGCGTGGGCCGACGGCGGCTCCTGCTGACGTCCTCCCTCGACGAGTGACCTCCGTGGGGTGGGTGCGTGGGCGCCTCGGCCCGCCCGCCCGCCTCACGGACGTCGTCGCGTACGGGGTTTCCCGTACCTCACCGGCAAGGATGTGGGAACCCCTCATCACCCTTTCCGGCAGCCATCAGTAGCGTGAAATCGTCCGAGGCCCCGACGTGACTCTCCCCAGTGGGTCACGCCGGGGCCGACCTACATGAGTGAGGCAGTACCCGTGCACCAGGACCGTGTGATCCGTACTTCGGCCGCAGAAGCGGCAGCTTCCCCCCAGGCCCGACGGCGCGGCGGCGCCCGTGCGCACCTGCTCCCGTTCGTCGGGGTCGTCCTGGGAGCGGGACTCCTGGTCTCGGCGTGCTCCGGTGGCGGGGCGACGGACAAGGGCACCGCGAGCACCGACCCGTCCGGCTCCGGGCCGGCGGCAGCCGACACCCACGACGAGCACGAGGGCCAGCACACCAACACCGTCGACGTCGGGCCCCTCGCCCTCTTCGCGGCCGACTACTGGTCTGTCGTGCAGCCCTCCGAGGGACTGACCCAGGTGCGCGCGGGCGGGTGCCCCGAGTCCGAGGCGTGCCCGAGCTTCGACGTGCTCAACGGCGACCCGGTCGCCGACGTCGACACGGCCCAGGCCTACGTCCCGGAGGGCGCGTTCTGCCCCGGCACCGGGAAGCTCACGGTGGCCTCGTCCAAGGAGACGAGCAAGCTGGACGTCGAGATCGACGGCCAGCCCGCGACGCTCACGCGCTTCGAGCTGAGCTGCGTGGACGCCTCGGGGGCTGAGCAGATGACGGTCGAGCAGATGCAGTGGTTCGTGCCGGACTCGCCCAACGGGCCGACGCTCATCGCGGACCGCTGGTCGTTCGAGGGGCTCGAGCAGCGCCTCTACGCCGCGACATGGGCGACCGCACCGGCCTGACCCTTCCTTGGACGCGGCGCGGCTGCTGCGCCAGGAGCTCGACGCACATCGACGCACAGCACGAAGGCCCCCGGTGATCATCACCGGGGGCCTTCGTGCTGTGACGTGAGCGTCGGTCGTCAGGCGTTGCCCTTGCGGCCGCGCCGTGCGACCAGCACCAGACCGCCACCGACCAGCAGGAGCGCTGCCCCGACGCCGACGAACTTGCCGACCGTCGCGCCCGTCGCGGCGAGCCCGCTCTCCTGGGCGCCTGCCTTGTTGGAGACGGTCGTGACCTTGCCGCCGACGGTCGTCGTCCCCGGGGGAGTCGTCTTGCCCGGAGGGTTCGTGTTGCAGTTGGGGCTCGACGGCGGGTAGGCCACCGAGACCGTGGTCTCGGGGTTGACCTGGAAGAGGACGTTCACGGTCGGGCGCACCCAGCCGAACGTTCCACCTTCGACCCACTCGCCGTTCTCGAACACCCAGCCCGGCCAGCCCGTGGGGTTGCCGGCGGCGTCCACCGTGGCTCCGGGCCACAGGACGCGGCCGGAGAGGGGCAGCCCGGCCTGGACGACGTTCGCGCCCGAGGGATTGAGCCACGTGATGGTCACGGTGTCGTTCGGGGTCCCGGTCACGTCGACGTCGTACTCGAGGTAGGGCACGTCGCCGTCGCACACGGGCTGGAGCACCGTGAGCTCGATCGTGGGTGGCGGTGTCGTCTCGACGTAGCCACCGGTCGGTTCGGGGTTCTCGACGGAGGCGTTCGCCGCAGGGCCGACGAGAGCCGTCGCACCCACGAGCCCTGCGACGAGGAGGCCCCGCGCCCAGAGTGTGGTCCTTGAAGTGCTCATGGCGTCTTCACCAGTCTTGGTCGTGGCGGTCGATGAATAGGAGGGGTCGAAGCCTCGGCGCGCCTTCCTACCGTCACTGGACCCTGAACTTTTGAGGGTAGCGACTATCGGTCACGAAGTGGACGGTTGTCCGGGTGAAAAGCAATTCCTGGGGAATCGTTGTCTCGCCGTGATTTTCCGGAGGTCACCCGCAGGCGGGGACCTCGATCGTCGCGAGCCCCGGCTGATCGACCGTCGGGGTCGACCAGAGGTCGAGCGACCGGGTGTCCGAGGAGCCGCCGCCGTCGGTGGTCGCGACCGTGAAGGTCACGCTCGTGCTCTGCCCGGGGGCGAGCTCTCGCGGGAGCGTCGCGACGGCACGGCCCTGGTTCTCGACGACCGCGCTGCCGACCAGCGTCCCGTCGGCGGTCACGTTCAGGATGCTCCCCCCGCGCGGCGGGTAGAGGAACAGGTCGGTGCGGACGTTGCCCGGCGGGGTCCCGGAGATCCCACCACCGGTCACGTACCACGGCAGGTCGGTCGCGGCGTCGGCCGGGGCGGTGCTCGTGAGGTCCACGCGGAACGTGTCCGCGCGGCCGGACGCCGTGCACTCGCTCGTCACGTGCTGCACGCTCGAGTCGAGGTAATAGCTCATCTTCCCCGCGGTCGCGTCGTTGAAGAAGACGCCGACGGCGTCCGCCGCGCGCTCGGACGACGAGATGTCCCCCGAGACCACGGTGTCGGCGATCCGGGCCTGCTCGTCCTCGTGGCTCGACCACACGAGCGCCCGGTGCTCGCTCGTCGCGCGCTGGACCGCGCCGAGCAGGCTCTGCGGGTCCGTGTCGCCCGAGAGCGCCGTGGTGAGGACCTGCGCGGCCACCGCGGCGAAGAACATGTCCGTCTCGGGGCCGGGCTCGAGCTCCGCGTACGCGTCGGAGAGCAGGACGTCCACGGCGTTCCCGGCGTCGATGGTGGCGCCCGCGACGTCGATCGGACCGGTGGCCTCCAGCAGGTAGGAGAGCGCGACGGGGTCGAGGGTCAGGACCCCGTCGACGGTCTGCCCCTTCGAGGCCTCCCACATCGCTGCGGCCAGCGGGGCCGCCGTGGGGAAGTCGGGCGTGTAGACCGTGTCCTGGACGTAGACGGCCATGTTCGGTCCGAAGAGCTCCTCGTCGGCCGGGTCCAGGGGGCTGATGCCCTCCGGGAACGGGCCCACGTCCTGCGTCGAGGCCTGGTCGAGCAGCGTGATGCGCCCGGCGTCCGTGCCGATCACGGCGAACGACCCGGGGATGCCGCCGGGAGAGCGGAGCTCGGCGCTGTTGAGCGCCATGACCAGGTACGTCCGAGGCCCGTCGGCCCCGAGCATCGCGGGCAGGAGCGTCGTCGCGCGGTCCGCGGTCGCCACGAGCCCGTCGAGCGTCCAGACCTTGTCCTGGAGGTCGGCGACCGGACCCGCGAGCACGTCCTGCAGCGCGGACACGTCGATGTCGCCGACCCGCCCGACGACGGTCGACATGGTGTCGGCGGCCTCGGCGACCGCGGGGGCGGCAGCGGTGAGGGGGGCGAGGTCGACCACCCCGCCCTGGACCTGGATCCCGCCCTCCGAGACGAGCGCCGCGGCCTGCGTGAGGGGCGGCAGGACGTCCTGCGTGATCTCGTCGACCGCCCACGCCGCGGTCGAGAACGCGCTCACGTCGGCACCGACGAACGGCAGCCGGCCGGCGACCCACCACAGGGGGCCGTCGGTGTGGCTGCGGGCGTCGGCCGTGAGGGGCTGGACCTCGGCCAACGCGGCCTCTGCGGCGGCCCCGTCCCCCGCGCGCAGCGCCTCCTCGACCGCGGGCAGCCGGTCGATCACGTCGGTCAACGACGAACGGGCGGCGAGCGCGTCGCGCACCAGGAGACCCGCGCACACGAGCAGCGCGACCAGGAGCAGGAACAGCACCAGGACGACCCACCCGGCCCGGCGCCCCTTGCGACGCGGGCGGCGAGAGGTCGTGGGCGTCGTCGGGCCTGCGTCGTCGGTGGCGCTCATGGCATCAGGGTAGAGGCATGATCGGAGCCGTACCCGCGGGCGACGAGAGCCGACCGTGGCGATGCTGCAAGGATCAGGACCGCCGCGACACAGGGAGGTTGACGATGCCGGCCATCCCACCTGGAGCCTCAGTGACGCCCCCGACCCGCGACGACGCCTGGTTCGAGGCGCTCTTCACCGCGCACACGACTGCCGTCTACCGCTACTTCCGGCGCAGGCTCCCCGCGGGCGCGGGAGGCGCGGCCCCCGACACCGAGGACCTCACCGCGGAGGTCTTCGCGACGGCCTGGCGGCGCCGGGAGGACGTCCCCGAGGGGGCCGAGCTGCCCTGGCTCTACCGCACGGCCGGCTTCGTCCTCGCCAACCACCGCCGCAAGATGCGCCCGGTCCTCGTGGCCGACGTCCCCGAGGAGGCCGACGACGTCGACCCGCAGTCGCTCGCGCTGAGCGACGACCACGTGCGCCGCGTGCTCGGGGTGCTCGCCCCGCGCGACCGGCGCATCCTGCTCCTCAACGCCTGGGACGGTGTCACGGGGGACCAGCTTGCACAGGTGCTGGGCGTGAGCCGCGGTGGCGCGGACGCGGCGCTGTCGCGTGCCCGCTCCCGACTGCGGGACGCCTGGGCCGCCCAGGCGCGTGCCGGCGACACGGGCGAGGTGCCCGTCGCCCAGGTCCGGGCCCGCGCCGCCGCGCAGCCCGCACAGCCGTCGCGTCCCGTGCAAGACAGCGAGCGGTGACGACACAGACGGGGTAGAGGATCCGGGCCCCCGGATCGACGAGCTGGAGACTCACCATGAGCACCGACGACCAGGTCCCAGGAACTGCCCCAGGAGACGCGACAGGATCCCCCGACGGGCACCTGACGCCCGACGAGGCGTACGAGCGCGTCCGCGACGCGGACCCGGCAGCGGACGTGACGCCCGACCTCGCGGCGATCGCTGCCAAGGACGCGACCGTCCGCGCGCACCTCGGCGAGTCGTTCGGGCCGGTTCAGGCCGACGCCCCGGGCGAGCCGGACGGCCCGGCGGGAGCGACGCCGTCGGGCGGGGAGAGCGACGGGATCGACGAGCTGGCCGTCCACCGCGAGAAGAAGCGGCGCCGTGTGCCGCTGGTGGGCGCTGTCGCGGCAGGTGTCGCGGGCGTGCTCGCGTTCGGCGTCGGTGGGTATGCGCTCGGGAGCACAGGGAGCTCGGGCGGCGGGGCGTCGGTCGCGACCGCGGACGCACCCATCACCCTCCAGGACCTCTCGGCGGGCAGCCGGGGGGCCGCGCCCGAGGCGGCGGCCATGGGCGCCGCCGACGCGAAGATGTCGAGCATGCCCGGCTTCGGGGGGCGGACGGTGTTCACGTCCGCCGGGCTCGGGACCGAGGGCACGTCGGCCCCGGCGTGGGCGTACGACGCCGCGGGCACCTTCTCGGCCGAGACCGCAGCGAAGGTCGCCGCTGCGCTGGGCGTCGCGGGCGAGCCGCGGCAGGAGTACGGGGCGTGGACGGTCGGACCGACGGACGGTCAGGGACCGGTCGTGAGCCTCCAGCCCGACGGGACCACGAGCGTCTCGTTCAACGATCCCGGCAAGGATCCGTGGGCGTGCGCGTTCGTCGCGATCCCCGGGAGCGGCGCGGCGACCACCGAGGAGAAGGAGGCCGACCCCCAGGCCGGGTGCGGTCAGCAGGACCTCGGCCCGGCGCCGTCGCCCGACGCTGCGATCTCGACGAGCAAGGACGTGCTCGGCTCGCTCGGTCTCGATCCGGCGGGCTACGAGTACGCGACCGAGTCGTACGACGCCGACGGCAAGATCCTTGCCGTGACCGCGTCCCAGGTGGTCGACGACCAGCGGACCGGGGTCGCGTGGAACCTGACGTACTCCGGTGCGGGTCTCGCCTCGCTCTCCGGGTCGCTCGCACCCACCGTGTCGATCGGCGAGTACGCCGTGGTGAGTCCCACCGAGGCGGTCGAACGCCTCGGGGACCCCCGGTTCGGGAGCCCGGGGATCATCGCGTACGCGCGGCAGGGCGGCCCTCAGGGCGCACCCCACGCCGCCACGACGGACGTCGCTCCGGTCGAGCCCGAGGTGCCGACGGTCCCCCCGACGGCGGGCGAGGGGGCAGCCGTGTCGTGGCCCGTGGACGAGGTGACCATCACGTCGGCGCGCCTGGGCTGGGCCGTGCACTATCAGGCCGACGGTGGAGCGGTCCTGGTGCCGTCGTACGAGCTGAGCGACGCCGACGGCAGCACGTGGTCGGTCGTCGCGGTGGCGGACGACGAGCTGGACTTCTCCCCGGCCGGCTGACCGAGGCCCGACGAGGCTGACGGTCCCGGCCGCCCAGGGTGACGTACCGGGGTGCCGCGGGTGACGCGTGAGCGTTGCCCTCGGCACCTTTCTTTTGTCGCCGATTCCGAGAGTCGACGACAGAGCCCTCCGGCTTTTGATTGACCATCGACAAAAGGGGGGTTAGGGTCGCTGCACGGCCACCGCCCCGGCAGGTCCGGGCACGCCTCGCTCGCGCGAACGTGCCCACCACGGGACGGAGCCCGTCGAGGGCGACGAGGCCCTCGACTCCGCACTTCGGTCCTGCCAGCGAGGACCGACGGGACCAGGAGCGACGATGCACCTTTCACCCCACCAGCCCACCTGGAACCACGGCCGCACCGGCATCTGGTTCGTCGGGGCACGAGGATCCGTCGCGACGACCGCCACGCTCGGCCTGGCCGCGATCGCCTCGGGGCTGAGCACCCCCACCGGGTGCGTCACCGCGCAGCCCCCGCTCGACGCCGTCGCCCTCCCGGCGTTCACGGACCTCGTCGTCGGCGGGCACGACATCAGCGACACCCCGCTCGGCAAGCGCGCCGAGATGCTCGTCGAGGCGGGCATGATCCCGTACCGCCTCCTGGAGGCGGTGCGCCCCCAGCTCGACGCGGCCGACGCGGAGATCCGCCCCGGCTACGACCCCGCGCACCGCACGGGCTCCCAGGCGTCGGCGGCCGAGGGCCTCGCGGCGGACCTCACGTCCTTCCGCGAGCGCCACGGCCTGGCCCGCGTCGTCGTGATCGACCTCGCCTCGACCGAGCCCCTGCCCGCCCCGGCCCCCGAGCTCGACGACCTGGACCTGCTGCGCGCGGCGCTCGAGGACCCCGAGCGCGACGTCCTGCCCGCGAGCTCGGTCACCGCGTACGCGGCGCTCCTCGCCGGGGCGCCGTACGCGGGCTTCACGCCGTCGGCGAGCATGAACCTGCCCGCGCTGCACGCGCTCGCGGCCGAGCGCGGCGTCCCGTTCGCCGGGCAGGACGGCAAGACCGGCCAGACGTGGTTGCGCTCGGTCCTGGCGCCTGCGCTGGCGTCGCGCGGGCTGCGCGTCCTGTCCTGGGCCGGCTCGAACCTCCTGGGTGGCGGAGACGGTGCGACGCTCGCGGACCCCCATGCGGTCCAGAGCAAGCTCGTCTCGAAGAACCGCGGCCTGCAGGACCTGACAGGGACCACGGTGACCCCGCTCCACATCGACAACGTCCCCGACCTGGGCGACATCAAGGTCGCGTGGGACCACGTCCACGTCGAGGGATTCCTGGGGTCCCGCCTGACGCTGCAGACCACGTGGAGCGCGTACGACTCGATGCTCGCCGCCCCGCTCGTGCTGGACCTGGCCCGCCTGCTGGCGCTCGCGGACGCCGCTGGCCTGTCCGGGCCGGTCCCGGAGATGGGTTTCTTCTTCAAGGACCCGTGGGGTTCGGACGTGCACGCGTTCGCGGAGCAGTCGCGCGAGCTGGGGGTGTGGGCGCACCGGACGAGCGCTCAGGCGGACCAGGCGCGCGCGGAGGTCGGCGAGCCGTGACCTTGCGCGACTACCTCGACCTGGTCAGGGCGCCGGCGGTCCTGTCGGTCGTGGGGGACACCCTTGCGGGCGCGGCCGCGGGCGGCCGGCTCGGCTCGGCGCGCAGCTCCGCCGGGGCCGGGGCCGACGTGCGCCCGTGGCGCCTCGCGCTCCTGCCGCTCTCGTCGGCGTGCCTGTACGCGGGCGGCATGGCCCTCAACGACTACGCGGACCGTGAGCTCGACGCGGTCGAGCGGCCCGAGCGACCGCTGCCCTCGGGCCGGGTCTCGCCCGAGCGGGCCCTGGGTGTGGCGTCGGGCCTCACGGTCGCGGGTCTCGCGCTCGCGGGTGCTGGGGGAGGGCGACGCTCGTTCGTCCTCGCGGTGCCGCTCGCGGCGAGCGTGTGGACGTACGACCTGGTCGCGAAGAACCACGTGACCGGGCCCGTCGTCATGGCGGCGTGCCGCGGCCTCGACGTGCTCATGGGCGCGGGCCGGGGTCGCGTGCGTGCGGCGCTCCCGGCCGCGGCGGCCCTCACCGTGCACACGGCCGGGGTCACCGTGCTCTCGCGGGGCGAGGTCCACGGCACGACGCCGCTCGTCGCGGCCGCGGTCGCGACGGGCACGACGGGCGTCGCGGGGGCCGTGGCCGTGGGTGCGCTGCGCTCGCTGCGCAGTGGCCCGACGGCGCCGCTCACCTCTGCGCCGTCGTCGGTCCGGTCGTCGGGCGGGCAGGTCGACGCGCTCGGCCGGGCACGCGCCGTCGTCCCCGCGCTGGCCGCGCTCGCCTCCGCGGGGGTGTACGTGGCCTCGTGCCTGCCGCAGCAGGCCGCCACGGTCGGCTCTCCCGACGCGACGAACGCGTTCGCGGCGACCAAGGCCGGCATCCGGTCGATGGTCCCGCTCCAGGCCTCGCTCGCGGCACGCGGCGGGAGCCTGGGCTCGGTCGCGGTCCTCGCGGGAGTCGAGCTCGCCGGGCGCGTGCTGCGCGCCCGGGGGCGGCGTCGCGTGAGCCCGCACCCCGGTCTGAGCGAGTCATGAGCGTGCCCCCGGCACCGTCGCGGCCCGTGCCCCCCGTCCCTCGCATGCCGTTCACCCTCGGCTACGGCACCAACGGCTTCACCGACCACCCGCTCGACGTGACCCTCGACGTCCTCGCGCACGAGGGGTACGGCGCCGTGGCCCTGACGCTCGGGCACCCGCACCTGGACCCCTTCGCCGACGACGCCGACGCGCAGGTCGCCCGCCTGCGCGGTCGTCTCGACGACCTGGGGATGCGCGTGGTCGTCGAGACGGGCACGCGCTTCCTGCTCGACCCGTTCCGCAAGCACCACCCGACGTTCCTCGACCCCGACGAGGCGCTCGCCGACCTGCGGGTCCGCTTCCTGTGCCGCGCGGTCGAGGTCGCGGCGGGCCTGCGTGCCGAGTGCGTGTCCTTCTTCTCAGGCGTCCTGCCCGCGGGCACGACGGCGGAGCAGGGGTGGGACCGTCTGCTCGCCCGGGTGCCGCGCGTCGTGGCTCACGCCCGGGACCACGGGGTCCGGCTCGCGCTCGAGCCCGAGCCGGGGATGCTCGTCGAGACGGTCGCCGACGCACTGCGGCTGCGTGCGGACGCCGGGTCGCCCGACGAGCTGGGTCTGACGGTGGACCTGGGGCACTGCGTGGTCGTCGAGCCCGGCGGGGTGCGCGGCGCGCTGCTCGCCGCGGCGCCGCACCTGCTGAACGTGCAGGTCGACGACATGCGGCACACCGCGCACGAGCACCTGCCGTTCGGGGAGGGCGAGCTTGACCTTCCCCTGGCCCTGGGCACGCTCGGCGAGATCGGCTACACGGGCGTCGCGGCGGTCGAGCTGCCCCGCCACTCGTACGACGCCCCCGGGCTCGCGCACCGCAGCATGGCCGCGATGACCGACGCCTGGGTCGTCCGGCACCACACCACGACAGGTTCCGCATCCACACCCCAGGAGGCACTCCGATGACCGTCCCCGACCTGACCGACGCACCGGGCCGCCCGACCACCGCGGGCGACCCCGACGCCCTCGTGGGCCTGCTCTCCGACGAGCAGGCCGCCTGGCTGGCCGCGGCGTGCGGCGAGGTGGCCGCGGACCCGGGCTCCGCCGTCGGGCACCTGGCGCGGGCCGGGCGGGCCGTGGGACGCACGCCCCTGGACCCGGGCGCGGACCCCGCCGGGGTCCTGCACGGGACGCTCGACGACGCCGCGCGCGCCCGCCTCGTCGTGGCGCTCGCGGGCGCCCTGCCCGCCGACGGCGAGTCCCTCGCGACGCGCCTGACCGAGACCTACCAGCGCGGGGACACGTCCGAGCGGCGGGGCGTGCTGCGCGGGCTCGACGCGCTGGCGCTCGCCGGGAAGCCCAGCGGCACCCTGCCGCCCGCCGTGGTCCGTGCCGGGACCACGCTCGCGGCCGACGCGCTGCGGGCCAACGACCAGAGCCTCGTGGCGGCGGCCGTCGGACCCTTCGCGGCTGCGCACCTCGACGACCACGCGTGGCGCCACGCCGTCCTCAAGCTCGTGTTCATGGGCGTGAGCCTCGACGCGGTCGCCGGGCTCGACGAGCGCGCCGACGACGAGCTCGCGCGCATGGCCCGCGACTTCGCGGCCGAGCGCCGGGCGGCGGGGCGCGTCGTGCCCGACGACGTCGCGCGCATCGCGCCCGAGCTCACCCCCGCAGCCCCGACCTCTCTCGCGAACCACAGCAAGGACGCCTGATGCGCATCTTCGACCCCCACATCCACATGACCTCCCGCACGACCGACGACTACGAGGCCATGTACGCCGCGGGCGTGCGTGCGCTCGTGGAGCCCGCGTTCTGGCTCGGGCAGCCCCGCACGACCGTCGGGTCGTTCCTCGACTACTTCGACTCCCTGCTGGGCTGGGAGCGGTTCCGGGCCACGCAGTTCGGCATCCGTCACCACGCGACCATCGCGCTCAACCCCAAGGAGGCGAACGACCCCCGCTGCACCGAGGTGCTCGACGAGATCCCGCGCTACCTCGCCAAGGACGGCGTGGTCGCGGTCGGCGAGGTCGGCTACGACTCCATGACGCCCGCCGAGGACGAGGCGTTCACGCGCCAGCTCGCGATGGCGGTCGACGCGGCCCTCCCGGTCATGGTCCACACCCCGCACCGCGACAAGCTCGTCGGGACCCACCGCACGCTCGACGTCGTCCGTGAGTCGGGGATCGCCCCCGGGATGGTCGTGGTCGACCACCTCAACGAGACCAACGTCGCGCTCGTCAAGGACGCCGGGGCGTGGATGGGGTTCTCGGTCTACCCCGACACCAAGATGGACGAGCACCGCATGGTCGCGATCCTGCTCGAGCACGGCACCGAGCGCGTGCTCGTGAACTCGGCCGCGGACTGGGGACGCTCGGACCCGCTCAAGACGCTCAAGACCGGGCGGGCGATGCTCGCGGCCGGGTTCAGCGACGACGAGGTCGACAAGGTCCTGTGGCGCAACCCGGTCGAGTTCTACGGGCAGTCCGGCAACCTGCTGCTCGACCCCGTGCCCGGGTTCGTCGAGGGCGAGGCCCCCGCCGCGACCGCGAGCTACGAGGGCAGCTCGGTGCTGCGCGGGGCCCGGGTCTGATGCAGCTCTCGTACTGCACCAACGTCCACCCCGCCGAGGACCTTGACGGCGTGGTCGACCAGCTCGCGCGGTACGCCCGGCCGGTGCGCCGGGCCGCGGGGCTCGACGTGCTCGGGGTCGGGCTGTGGTTGCCGGCCGCGCTCGCGCACCGGCTCTCGGCGTCGCCGCGCGCGGCCGAGGACATGGCTCGGCTGCGGGCCGCGCTCGACGAGCACGGGCTGCAGGTGCACACGCTCAACGCGTTCCCCTACGGCGGGTTCCACGACGACGTCGTCAAGCTCGCGGTCTACTCGCCCACCTGGGCCGACGCCGAGCGGCTCGCGTACACGCTCGAGTGCGCCGAGGTCCTCGCGGCCCTCCTGCCCGACGGCGTGGACGGGTCGATCTCGACGCTCCCGCTCGCGTGGCGCGAGCCGGACGGGGTCGCGTGGTCGCCCGCCCAGGACGCCGCGGCGACGCGCGCGTTCGAGGACCTCTCGGCCGGGCTGCGCGACCTCGCCGCCCGCACGGGCAAGGTCGTGCGCGTCGCCGTCGAGCCCGAGCCCGGGTGCGTGCTCGACACGGTCGAGGACGTCGTGACGTGGCTCGAGGCGCGGCTCGCACCCGGCCCGGCAGGTCGGGCTCGTGAGCAGGTGGGAGGCATCGACCCCGCGTTCGTGGGCGTCTGCCTCGACACGTGCCACCTCGCGGTCTCGTTCGCCGACCCGGCCGCGGCCGTCGAGCGCATCACGGGGGCCGGCCTGCGCGTGGTCAAGGTGCAGGCCTCGGCCGCGCTGCACCTCGCCGAGCCGTCCGCGCCGGGGGCTCGCGACGCCGTCGGGCAGTTCGTCGAGAAGCGTTACATCCACCAGGTGCGCGAGCTCGCCCCGGGCGGCGACGTGCTGCCCGTCGACGACCTGCCCGACGCCCTGGGCACCGGTGCGGCGCCCGGGCTGCCGGGGGAGGGGCCGTGGCGCGTGCACTTCCACGTGCCCCTGCACCACGAGCCCGCCCCGCCCCTGGCCGCGACGACCGACGTGCTGCGCGACGCCGTCGCTGCCGTGCGCGCCGCGCCGCACGGCCACGAGGCCCACCTCGACGTCGAGACGTACACGTGGGCCGTGCTGCCGCCCGGCTCGCCCGCGTTCCCGTCCTCGTCACCGCCGGCGGGCGTCGCGTCACCGTCGGCGGTCGAACCGCTCGTCGCCGGGATCGCCGCCGAGCTGCGGTGGGCCACCGAGCACCTGCTCGGGCCCGGGCCCGCGTCCTCCACCACCACCCCTCAGACCTCAGGAGTCCTCGCATGAAGCCCGTGCTGCTGCTCGACGTCGTCGGGCTCACCGAGAAGGCCCTCGCCCACATGCCGCGCCTGCGGCAGCTCGCCGCGGGCGGCTGGCAGACCCAGCTCGCGACCGTGCTCCCCGCCGTCACCTGCACCGTCCAGGCGACCATGACGACCGGCCTCGCCCCCGCCCAGCACGGCGCCGTGGGCAACGGCTGGTACTTCCGCGAGCTCGGCGAGGTGTTCCTCTGGCGCCAGCACAACAAGCTCGTCTCGGGCGAGAAGATCTGGGAGGCCGCCCGGGCCGCGAACCCCGACCACCGCACCGCGAACGTCTGCTGGTGGTACGCCATGGGCGCCACGACCGACGTCACCGTCACGCCCCGCCCGATCTACCACGCCGACGGGCGCAAGTCGCCCGACGCGTACATCCGCCCGCCCGCGCTGCACGACGAGCTCACCGGGCGGTTCGGCGAGTTCCCCCTGTTCACCTACTGGGGCCCGACCGCCGCGATCGCGTCCTCGGCCTGGATCGTCGAGGCGACCCGGCACGTCCTGCGCACCCACTCGCCCGAGCTCACCATGGCCTACGTGCCGCACCTCGACTACGACCTCCAGCGGTTCGGCCCCGACGCCCCCGAGGCCGACGCCGCCGCGGCCGAGCTCGACGCCGTCCTCGCCCCGCTGCTCGACGACGCGGCCAACAACGGCGTCGCGGTCGTCGTGGTCTCGGAGTACGGCATCGCCGAGGCGAACCGTCCTGTGCACCTCAACCGCATCCTGCGCCGCGAGGGTCTGCTCGAGGTCTACGTGCAGGACGGCAAGGAACAGCTCGACCCGTGGACGTCCAAGGCGTTCGCGGTCGCCGACCACCAGGTCGCGCACGTGTACGTCGACGACCCGTCGCGCCTCGCGCGCGTGCAGGACCTGCTGCGCGCCGTGCCCGGCGTCGACGAGGTCCTCGACCGGGAGGCGCAGGCCCGCTACGGCCTCGACCACCAGCGCTCGGGCGACCTCGTCGTGGTCGCCGAGCCCGGCGCCTGGTTCACGTACTACTACTGGCTCGACGACGCCCGTGCCCCCGAGTACGCACGCGGCGTCGACATCCACCGCAAGCCCGGCTACGACCCCGCCGAGCTCTTCTTCGACCCGGCCGACCCGCTCGCCAAGGCCAAGGCCGGCATGAACCTCGTCAAGAAGAAGCTCGGGCTGCGCTACGCCATGAGCACCGTCCCGCTCGACGCCTCCTACGTGCGCGGCACGCACGGACGACTGCCCGACTCCGCGGCCGACACGCCCCTGATCCTGTGCTCGGAGGCCGAGATCCCGGCGTCGGTCGCCGCGCTCGTCGAGCGCGGGGGACAGGTGCCCGCCGCGGCGATCAAGGGCCTGGTGCTCGAGATGCAGAACCTCGGCGTGAAGGTCTGAGGAGCCGCGGCACGGACTTGTCAGGACGAGCGTGAGCATGGGGCCACGCTCGCTCTGACACGGTTCCCCGGCGCCCCTCGGGCACCCGGGGAAACCAGAAGGGGGGGGGGGGGGGGGGGGGGGGG